>NZ_JBICMI010000069.1:0-79590 GCF_043106155.1 Pseudomonas sp. FYR_7 | reverse complement strand
ATACGCATCTCTCAAGTGCGCCGCGATGGGCCGCGCAGCGGCCCTAGGATATCAGCGTTGCAACATGAGCTGCCGCTCAAGATAGCCTCGGGCAACCGAGCGACAACCACCCCTAGCGCCGAGCGCCACGTACCCCTTCTGCCAAGGCCGAGCACAGGCTCAACACATCGTCTACCGCCTGACCGGGGTTCTGCGCGTGGGCAATCTTGTCGACCAGGGCTGAGCCTACCACCACACCGTCGGCGAGACGGGCGATGTTGGCCGCCTGCTCGGGGGTGCGAATGCCAAACCCGACGCTGATCGGCAAATCCGTATGGCGACGCAAGCGCGCAATGGCTTCGGTCACATGTTCTGTCGTCGCCGAGCCTGCGCCGGTCACACCGGCCACCGACACGTAGTAGACGAACCCGGAGCTGCGCTCCAGCACGCGGGGCAGGCGCGCGTCGTCGGTAGTCGGGGTGGTCAGGCGGATGAAGTCGATACCCGCAGCCTGGGCCGGGCTGGCCAGTTCGTCGTCATGCTCAGGCGGCAGGTCGACGATGATCAGGCCATCGACACCGGCTTCGTTGGCCTGGGCCACGAACGCTTCCACGCCAAAGCGGTGAATCGGGTTGTAGTAACCCATCAGCACGATCGGCGTGGTCTGGTCATCCTCTCGGAATTCGCGAACCATCTGCAGCGTCTTGGCCAAGGTCTGGCCAGCCTCGAGTGCACGCAGGGTGGCCAGCTGGATGGCCACGCCGTCGGCCATGGGGTCGGTGAACGGCATGCCCAGTTCGATCACGTCGGCACCTGCCGCCGGCAGGCCCTTGAGAATCTGGAGCGAGGCGTCATAGCCTGGATCACCTGCAGTGACGAAGGTGACCAGTGCTGCGCGGCCTTCGGTTTTCAGCTCGGCGAAACGTTGTTCAAGACGGCTCATGCCTGTTTCTCCTGGGCGGCCATGTGGTTCATGACGGTGTGCATATCCTTGTCCCCACGCCCCGACAGGCAGATCACCATCAGGTGGTCGTTGGGCAAGGACGGGGCGCGCTTGATGGCTTCGGCCAGCGCATGGGCGCTTTCCAGCGCGGGAATGATGCCTTCGAGCCGGCAGGATGCGTGGAAGGCATCCAGGGCCTCGTCATCGGTGATGCTGACGTATTCGACCCGCTTCACTTCGTGTAGATAAGCGTGCTCGGGGCCGATGCCCGGATAGTCCAGGCCTGCTGAGATCGAATGGGCATCGGTGATCTGGCCGTCGGCGTCCTGCAGCAAGTAGGTACGGTTGCCGTGCAGTACCCCAGGCACTCCGCCGTTCAAGCTGGCAGCGTGCTTGTCGGTCTGCACGCCGTGCCCGCCCGCCTCGACACCGATGATCTGAACGCTCGGCTCTTCGAGAAACTCGTGGAACAGGCCCATGGCATTGGACCCGCCACCCACGCAGGCCACCAGGCTGTCCGGCAGTCGGCCTTCCTTTTCCTGCATCTGGGCGCGGGTTTCCTTGCCGATGATCGACTGGAAGTCCCGAACCATGGCTGGGTAGGGGTGCGGGCCGGCTACGGTGCCGATCAGGTAGAACGTGTCGTCGACATTGGTGACCCAGTCGCGCAGGGCCTCGTTCATGGCATCTTTCAAGGTGCCGGTACCAGCGGTGACCGGCACGATTTCAGCGCCCAGCAGTTTCATGCGGAACACGTTGGCCTGCTGCCGCTCGATGTCGGTAGCACCCATGTAGATCACGCAAGGCAACCCGAAACGCGCCGCCACGGTGGCAGTAGCGACGCCATGCATGCCGGCACCGGTTTCGGCGATCAGGCGCTTTTTGCCCATGCGCTTGGCCAGCAGTACCTGGCCGATGCAGTTGTTCACCTTGTGCGCGCCGGTGTGGTTGAGCTCCTCGCGCTTGAAGTAGATCTTGGCGCCACCGCAGTGCTCGGTCAGGCGCTCGGCGAAATACAACGGGTTGGGACGGCCAATGTAGTCGCGTTGGAAGTAAGCCAGTTCTTCTAGAAATGCAGGGTCTGCCTTGGCCGCTTCGTATTCACGGGCCAGGTCCAGTACCAGTGGCATCAGGGTTTCGGCCACGTAGCGGCCGCCGAACGAGCCGAACAGGCCATTGGCATCGGGGCCGGGGCGATATTGGGACTGGGTCATGAGACGCTCCAAGGCATAACGGATGAGTGATGGGCTTTACTGTAACCATGACCTGCTCCGATGAAAACCGATAAGATTGCGCTGACCTGTCAGGAAAACTCACACGTAATGGCCAGTGATCTCCCGCCCCTCAATGCCTTGCGCGCCTTCGAGGCGACTGCCCGGCTCAACAGCGTCAGCCAAGCAGCTGAAGCGCTGCACGTGACCCATGGCGCAGTTAGCCGGCAAATCAAAGCGCTGGAAGCGCACCTTGGCGTTGCCCTGTTCGCCAAGGATGGGCGAGGTGTGAAACTCACAGATGCTGGCGTCAGGTTGCGTGACGTCAGTGGTGAGGTCTTTGATCGGCTGCGCGGGGTATGCCGGGAGCTGGCCCGCGAAGTGGAGCACGCACCTTTTGTGCTTGGCTGTTCCGGGAGCTTGCTGGCGCGTTGGTTCATCCCGCGTCTGGGGCGCTTGAATGCCGACTTGCCTGAGCTTCGCCTGCATCTTTCTGCCGGTGAGGGCGACCTTGACCCGCGTCGCCCCGGGCTGGATGCGTTACTGGTGTACGCCGAACCGCCGTGGCCAGCGGACATGCAGGTTCACGTACTGGCGCAGGAACGTATTGGGCCAGTCGTCAGCCCGCACTTCGAGGGCACTGGGCGCCTGCGCAAGACGGCGGTCAGCCAGCTATTGGAAGAATCCTTGCTGCACACCACGTCGCGCCCGCAAGCCTGGCCTACATGGGCGTTGGCCAACGGCCTCGATGTCCAGGCGCTGAAATATGGGCAGTCGTTCGAGCATCTGTATTACTTGTTGGAAGCGGCAGTCGCAGGGTTAGGAGTGGCCATCGCGCCTGAGCCATTGGTAGCCGATGACTTGCGTGCAGGGCGCTTGATCGCGCCATGGGGCTTTAGCGCAACGCCTGCAGCATTGGCACTGTGGGTGCCACGGCGCGCCGCCGATGGGCGCGCCGAGCAGTTGGCGCAGTGGTTACGCGCCGAGTTGGCTGGGCAGAGCGCTTAGTTGCGCTTGCACAGCAGGTAGGCAGCCAGCAGGCCCAGTGCGCCTATTGCCACGCCAGCGGTGGTGTAGGGGTGTTCCTGAGCGTAGTCGCGAGTAGCGATGCTGGTCTTGACCGTGCGGTCTTTGACTTCTTCGTAGGCGTCGCTCAGTAGGCTGCGCGAGTGCTTCAGGGCCGTCTCGGCATTGCTGCGAATAGCCTTGAGGGACTTCTGGGATTCCTCGGATGCGTCGTTCTTGAGGCTTTCCAGGCTTTTCAGGAGGCTCTCGATCTCGGCTTCCATGCTTTCCAGTGATGTTTTACGCAGCGAGTTGCGGGGCATGTTGACTCTCCTTCGCGTTATGGGCTCTAGAGATTGCGACTATCAAGCGAAGCGAAAGTGCGATCGAACTTTCTGCCGCTGCGCCTGCTCGCAGGTAAACCAGCACTGCGCTGCTAGGCTCAACGTTATCGCCATCCAAGGAGTCAACACATGTCCGATCACCACACGTACAAAATGCTCGAACTGGTAGGTTCTTCCACCACCGGTATCGAGGACGCCATTCAGAATGCCCTGGCCGAAGCTTCCAAAAGCGTGCAGATGATGGAGTGGTTCGAAGTCGTCAGCACCCGTGGTCACATTCGTGACAACAAGGTCGAGCACTTCCAGGTGACCCTGAAGGTCGGCTTCCGTATCACCAACAGCTGATACAGTTCCGGGCTGGATGTGCCTGGCGCGATGGGGTAAGACTTAGACGAGGCGCCTGATGGGCGCCTTTTGCGATTTCATCTGCACAAGGAAAGCAAGTGATGAACAAAGTGGTTCTGGCGTTGGGCCTGATGACCCTGGCGGGCGGCGCGATGGCTGCCGGCAAGCCGTGTGAAGAGCTGAAAGCGGAAATCGCTGCCAAGCTCGATGCCAAGGGCGTGCAAAACTACACGCTGACGGTCGTGGACAAGGGCGATCCCGCCGGCAAGGTGGTGGGCAGTTGTGAGGGCGGTACCAAGGAAATCGTTTACAGCCGCAACTAAGGGCCACCGAACCCCGCGGGTTGACCGCGGGGTTCGGGCATATGACCGGTTGCCAGGCTATCGGTCACCCGTCAAGACGCCGAGTCAGCCCGGTCCGCTCCACGGGGCACCCTGCTCGACAGCTAGGCTTGCTGCAGTGCCTGAGCCAGCAACTCGTAGGAGCGTATCCGGTCTGCGTGCTCGTACAGATCGCAGGTAAAGATCAGTTCATCGGCCCCTGTCTGCTCCAGCAGCACCTCGACCTTGGCGCGGACCTTATCAGGGCTTCCGATCATCGCCAGCCCCATGAAGCTGCCCACCGCGTCGCGCTCATGGGGCAACCACAAGCCGTTCATGGTTTCTACCGGAGGCTTCTGCATCAGGCTCTGGCCGCGAATCAAGGCCAGGATGCGTTGATAGACCGACGTGGCCAAGTACTCGGCCTTCTCGTCGGTCTCGGCCACTACCATGGGAATGCCGAGCATGACGTAAGGCTTGTCCAGCGTGGTGGATGGCTTGAAGTGATTGCGATAGACCCGAATCGCCTCATGCATGTAGCGCGGCGCAAAATGCGATGCGAAGGCATAGGGCATGCCACGCATGCCAGCGAGCTGGGCGCTGAACAGGCTGGAGCCCAGCAACCAGATAGGCACATCGGTGTCGTGCCCCGGCACGGCAATCACTTTCTGGTCATCGGTGCGTGGGCCCAGGTAGCGCGACAACTCTTCGACGTCATCCGGGAAATCGTCCGCACTGCCGGCTCGGTCGCGGCGCAGTGCATGGGCGGTCATCTGGTCGGACCCTGGTGCGCGGCCCAGGCCCAAGTCGATACGACCGGGGTACAGGCTGGCCAGGGTGCCAAATTGCTCGGCCACCACGAGCGGCGCGTGGTTGGGCAGCATGACGCCTCCGGAACCTACCCTGATACGCGATGTACCCCCCGCTAGGTAGCCGATCAGTACCGAGGTGGCCGAGCTGGCGATGCCGTCCATGTTGTGGTGCTCGGCTACCCAGAAGCGGTTGTAACCGAAGCGCTCGACATGCTGCGCCAGGTCCAGCGAATTGCGCAGCGATTGCGCGGGCCCTTGGTCGGCGCGCACTGGCACCAAGTCAAGGGTGGATATTTTCAGATTTCGCAACTGCGTCATGAAGCCTCCGCAATGATGGTTGGCCTGAGGCCTTTTGACTCTGTATGGGCGCAATCGTTGGATTCAATGTCCCCTGTCGGATTGAGCTGAACTCTCATCAGGCTACCAGCCTCTGAATCGATAGGTATTTAACCAATGACCGGGAGGCATCATGAAGAAGACAGCATCGGCAATCTGGGAAGGTGGTCTCAAGGACGGCAAGGGCCAGATCTCCACGGAAAGCGGCGCGCTCAAGAACAACCCTTATGGGTTCAACACCCGTTTCGAAGACACGCCGGGCACCAACCCAGAAGAACTGATCGGCGCCGCCCACGCTGGGTGCTTCTCGATGGCGCTGTCGATGATGCTGGGCGAAGCCAAGCTGACGCCCGAGCGTATCGACACTAAAGCCGAAGTCACCCTGGACAAGCAGGACGATGGTTTTGCCATCACTGCGGTGCACCTGGTGCTGAGCGCCAAAGTACCAGGGGCGAGCGAAGAACAGTTCCTGGAAATCGCCAACAAGGCCAAGCAGGGCTGCCCCGTGTCCAAGGTGCTCAACGCCAACATTACCCTGGATGCCAAGCTGGTGAGCTGATCGCTCCAGCCGTGGGCGGTTTGCGGTAATCTGAAAACCCGGCAGCCTCGCTGCCTTTACTGGAGCCGCCCATGATTCGCATCGCTACCGCTTTACTGGTCTCTCTGGTGACAACTTCGGCACTGGCAGCAATCAAGCCATGCGAGGAGTTGAAGGCAGAAATCGAGGCCAAGATCCAGGCCCAGGGTGTGCCGTCCTATACCCTGGAAATCGTGCCCAACAGCGAAGTGCAGGACCCCAACATGGTGGTCGGCAGCTGTGATGGAGGTGCCCGCAAGATCATTTATCAGAAGAATGATCAGTAAGCCTGGCAACCGCTGGGACCCGGAGGGGGCCTAGGGTATGCAGAAGACCCTGCTAGGTTCGTTGACGACCACGGTCCTGGCTGAGTCATACAACAGCACCTGCGGTTCCATTACCGGCGCCCTTGCCTCAAGCCTATAACGCTCGCCCGCCTCGAAGTGATCGTAACGCACCGTCAGGTAGCATGTACGGTCCCTGGGGTCGGTAGAGAACCCGCCCGCGTAGATCTCATAGTCGAAACGTACGATCAGTTCGTGCTTGCCGGGCGTCACCTGAAAATAACGGCCGTCGTCCAGGCGTTTGCCATCGAGGCGGTCGGCCATGATGACCCTGCCGGGTGTCATGGTGTAAAGGTCTACCCAGGCCTGTTTAGGGTCCTTGGGCGGTAAGGGGCTAGCACAAGCTCCCAGTGCACTGAGGGCGATCAGCATCATGGGCTGGCGCATGGCAGGTTTTCCACTTGCAGTGAATACCTGACAAGCATAGCGCTGTTTTGGATGCTTCACGTGCGCTGGCAGCCTGCCGGTTCACCCTGGCTGACCAGGTTCTGTTGCTGATCATAGAGCTTGATCCAGGGACGGAAGCCGATGCTGCCAGCCTGCAACTGGTAACGCTCGCCAGCATCGAAGCCCTTGAAGGCCACCTTGACCTGGCAATCACGCCACAGCGGGGCGTCAACGGGGCCGATGTTACTGGGCGCCACCGGGAATTGATAGCGCACGGTCAGCTCATGGTTGCCGGGCGGTATTTGGAAATAACGGTTGTCGTCCCAGTCCCTTGCATCGACTTTTACCGCGTCCAGGGAAGTTTGCTCGCCTGGTTCAAGGTCGACCCACGCTTGAGAGGGGTCGGGGTCAGGCAATGTCGAACAGGCCGTTGTCAGCAGCAATGAACCGGCGACCCACAATGCGCGCATGGCGAAACTCCCCTTCGGCGAGATAATCTTTAGGCGAATGGGGTTGAGCGAATCAGACGGTAGACGATGCTTGGAACAGTGCTTGTGCAACGCTCAGACCCTGGGGCACTCGACCGTGTTTTCACCCGGTTTGTTCCGCTACTGCTCGTCGCGCTGCTCAACGGTTGCAGCAGCGCTGGCTATTATGGCCAGCTGGCAGTCGGCCAGTGGGAGCTGCTGCAGGCGCGTCGGCCCCTGACGAAGGTGATGGCCGACCCTGCCACGTCCGAGCCGTTGCGCGCTCGGCTGGCGTACGCCCTGCAGGCGCGGACATTCGCCACCCGGCAACTGAAATTACCCGACAACCGAAGCTACACGACGTACGCCGATTTGGGCCGCCCGTACGTTGTATGGAATGTATTCGCCACCCCTGAGTTGTCGCTACAGCCGGTCACCCACTGTTTTCCCATTGCAGGGTGTGTGGCCTACCGTGGCTACTACCGCCAAGGCGCAGCACGGGGTGCAGCGGCGTTGATGCGCCAGCAGCGCCTTGACGTCTATGTGGGCGGGGTAGAAACCTATTCGACCCTGGGCTGGTTCGATGACCCGATCCTGTCATCGATGATGGGCTGGGGTGAAGAGCGTCTGGCCACGCTGATCTTTCATGAGCTGGCTCATCAGCGTGTCTACGTGCAGGACGATACGGCCTTCAACGAGTCGTTCGCGTCGTTCGTCGAGCAGCAAGGCACGCGGCAATGGCGGCTGAGCCGTGGGCTGGGGGCCACCGGCGAAGACCATGGCCCCCAGCGCGAGCAGTTCATCCGCCTGGTGCTGGCCACGCGGGCACGGCTACAGGCGATTTATGCGGCGCCCACCGATGATGAAACCAAGCGCTTGGCCAAGCGGGCCGAGTTCGAGCGGCTACGGCGCGATTACCGTTTGCTGCGCGATGGCCCCTGGAGAGGCGATGCGCGTTACGACGCCTGGGTATATGGGCCGATGAACAATGCGAAATTGCTGCCATTCGGGCTGTACGATCAGTGGGTGCCGGCTTTTTCGGCTTTATTTCGCCAGGCCGAAGGTGACTGGGAGCGATTCTATGAGCGCGTCGGGCAACTGGCGTCATTGCCCATCGGAGCGCGCACTGCAGCCCTGCAAGGGTTGATGCCCAAGGGCTAGCCCGCGCTAGCCGGTTGCCCGTCCCTTCAGCGCGATTGCATGCTGAACGCCTCGTGCAGCTCGGCCAGGGACGCGAAATGAAACGCCGGCGCTTCTGCCATCAGTTCCTCGCGGCTTCCGAACCCATACCCAACTGCCACGGCCTGCACGCCGTTACTGCGGGCACCGATCAGGTCATGCTTGCGATCGCCGATCATGAGCGTGTGTGCCGGGTCCAGCCCTTCTTCGTCCAGCAGGTGGCGAATCAGCTCGACCTTGTTGGTTCGCGTACCGTCCAGCTCGCTGCCGTAGATCACTTTGAAATGCTGGTCGAAGGCGAAGTGGCGGGCGATTTCGCGCGCGAATTCCCACGGCTTTGAAGTCGCTATGTAGAGCGTGCGGCCTTGGCCATTGAGGGTTTCGAGCAGCTGCGGTACCCCGTCGAACACGAGGTTTTCGTACAGGCCCGTGACGCGAAAGCGCTCACGGTAAAAGTTGACGGCCTCCCAGGCCTTGGCTTCGTCGAAACCGTAGAACTGCATGAACGCCTGCAACAACGGCGGGCCGATGAAGTGTTCAAGGCGAGAGAGGTCTGGTTCGTCGATACCCAGCTTCGCCAAGGCGTACTGGATGGAACGGGTGATACCCAGGCGGGGGTCGGTCAGGGTGCCGTCGAGGTCGAACAGAATGTTTTGCTGGTGCATAGGGAAGGTGTCCGCTTGGTTGCTGCGCCGCATGCTGGCGGGCGAGCCGATGCCCGCATGGCTGAGTCAGAGCCCGATACCGGCAGCTGCGCGGCCGGCGGGCTGTGGAAAAACGATCAGTCCGGCTGATCGAAGCCCTCGGCCAGGTGCTGGTCCTTGAGCTTCACGTAGTTGCCGGCGCTGTAGGCGAAGAAGGCACGTTCCTGGTCGTTCAACAACCGGACCTGCCTGACCGGGCTGCCCATGTACAGGTAGCCGCTGACCAGGCGCTTGCCCGGTGGCACCAGGCTTGCGGCGCCAATGATCACCTCGTCCTCGACGATGGCGCCGTCCATGACGGTACTGCCCATGCCGACCAGGATGCGGTTGCCCAGTGTGCAGCCGTGCAGCATGACCTTGTGCCCGATGGTGACTTCGTCACCGATGATCAGCGCAAAGCCATCCGGGTTGAACAGGCTGGCGTGGGTGATGTGCAGTACGCTGGCGTCCTGCACACTGGTGCGCGCGCCGATACGGATGCGGTGCATGTCGCCACGCACTACCACCAATGGCCAGACCGAACTGTCTTCGCCGATCTCGACATCGCCCAGTACCACCGCCGAGCGGTCGACGAAGGCCCGCGCTCCGAGCTTGGGACGGTGTTGCTGGAAGCTTCGAATGGCCATGATAGTGTTCCTCATGTGTGCCGATAGGCTGGCTGCCTGCTGCGGTCGGCGTCGATTGTAATTAAGATGGGGCTGTGTTTCTTCTGCCAAGGTATCCAAACCGTGACTGCGAACAACCCGCTTCTGCAATCCCACGATCTGCCGCCCTTCTCGCAAATTCGTGCAGAGCACGTGCTGCCGGCGATCGAAGCGATCCTGGCCGACAACCGTAAAGCTATTGCCAGGATTCTTGAAGAACAAGGCGCAGCGCCTACATGGGCAGGCCTGGTGCTGGCCATGGACGAACTGAACGACCGCCTCGGGGCCGCCTGGAGCCCGGTGAGCCACCTCAATGCAGTGTGCAACAGCCCAGAGCTGCGTGAAGCCTACGAGGCCTGCCTGCCAGCGCTGAGCGCCTACTCTACGGAGCTTGGGCAGAACCGTGCGTTGTTCGATGCCTACCAGGCACTGGCTGCAAGCCCCGAGGCTGCCACGTTCGATGTGGCGCAAAAGACCATCCTTGAACATGCGTTGCGTGACTTCCGCCTGTCGGGCATCGACCTGCCTGCCGCAAAGCAGCAGCGCTACGCCGAGGTGCAGAGCAAGCTCAGCGAGCTGGGCAGCCGGTTCTCCAACCAGCTGTTGGATGCCACCCAGGCGTGGAGCAAGCACGTCACCGACGAAACCGCGCTCGACGGCCTGCCGGACTCGGCCAAGGCCCAGATGGCCGCCGCTGCCACCGCCAAGGGCCTCGATGGCTGGCTGATCACCCTCGAATTCCCCAGCTACTATGCGGTGATGACCTACGCCAGCGACCGCGCGCTGCGCGAAGAGCTGTATGCAGCCTACTGCACCCGCGCTTCGGACCAGGGCCCGAACGCGGGGCAGTTCGACAACGGTCCGGTGATGCAGCAGATTCTCGATCTGCGCCAGGAGCTTGCCCAATTGCTGGGCTACGAGAACTACGCCGAGCTGAGCCTGGCGACCAAGATGGCCGAGTCCACCGACCAGGTGTTGAGCTTCCTGCGCGATCTGGCCAAGCGCTCCAAGCCCTTCGCCGCCCGCGACCTGGCCCAGCTCAAGGCCTATGCTGCCGAGCAAGGTTGTCCGGAGCTGGCCAGTTGGGATGCCGGGTACTTTGGTGAGAAGCTGCGAGAGCAGCGCTACAGTGTGTCCCAGGAAGCACTGCGCGCCTACTTCCCCATCGACAAGGTACTGGGTGGCCTGTTCGGCATCGTGCAGCGCCTGTACGGCATCGAGATCAACGAGCTCAAGCAGTTCGACGCCTGGCATCCGGATGTACGCCTGTTCGAGATCAAGGAGAACGGCCAGCATGTAGGGCGCTTCTTCTTCGACCTCTATGCCCGCGCCAACAAGCGTGGCGGTGCCTGGATGGACGGGGCGCGTGACCGTCGCGTAACGGCGCAAGGCCAACTGCAAAGCCCGGTGGCCAACCTGGTGTGCAACTTCACCCCTGCCGCGCCGGGCAAACCTGCCCTGCTGACCCATGACGAGGTCACGACGCTGTTCCATGAGTTCGGCCACGGCTTGCACCACCTGTTGACCCGCATCGATCACGCCGGGGTGTCTGGTATCAACGGCGTGGCATGGGATGCGGTAGAGCTGCCCAGCCAGTTCATGGAGAACTGGTGCTGGGAGCCCGAAGGCCTTGCCTTGATTTCCGGCCATTACGAAACCGGCGAGGCGCTGCCGCAGGACCTGCTGGACAAGATGCTGGCGGCGAAGAACTTCCAGTCCGGCATGATGATGGTGCGTCAGCTCGAGTTCTCGCTGTTCGACTTCGAACTCCACGCCAGCCACGGTGACGGCCGTACGGTGCTGCAAGTGCTCGAAGGGGTGCGCGATGAAGTGTCGGTCATGCGCCCACCGGCCTATAACCGCTTCCCGAACAGCTTTGCGCACATCTTTGCGGGCGGTTACGCAGCAGGCTACTACAGCTACAAATGGGCTGAAGTGTTGTCGGCCGATGCCTTTTCGCGGTTCGAGGAAGAAGGCGTGTTCAATGCCGAAACAGGTCGGGCGTTCCGTGAAGCGGTGCTGGCTCGAGGCGGCTCTCGTGCGCCGATGGTGTTGTTCGTCGACTTCCGCGGGCGCGAGCCGTCCATTGACGCCTTGCTGCGCCACAGCGGCCTGGCCGAAGAATCGGCAGCATGAGCGAGGACGCCGTGAACAAGACCAAGAAGCGCTTCATCGCTGGCGCGGTATGCCCGGCATGCAGTGAAGCCGACAAGCTGATGATGTGGAACGAAGACGGCGTGCCGCACCGCGAGTGTGTGGCGTGCGGTTTTACGGACACGCTCAATGAGCAGGGCTTGTCGGTGCCCAGCGAACTGGGCACGCGGGTCAACCAACAAGCGCCCAAGCCGGCAGCGGCGAAGGTGCAGACCGTGCAGTTCTTTCCCAATCCGAAGCTGAAGAAACCGGCCGATTGACCGCTGCACCGCTCGGGCGCAAGGCCCGGGCGGTGGGGCTGGTGGTAATTAATCGCGACCTGCACGCTCACGCAGTCGCCCACGCTTGCCAGCTCCCATTATCGAGCAAGGTAAAGCGTGATGAGCAACCCGCTTCTGCAAGATGGCAACGTGCCCGTCGACTACCCCTCCATCACGGTTCAAAGCATGCAGAATGCGTTCGACCAAGTCCTTGAGCGGTATGCACAAGGCATCGAGCGCGTGATCAACAGCCAGCCATCGATGCCAACATGGGATGACCTGGTGTTGGCCATGGATGATCTGGACGCTCAGTTGTACGCAGTGCTTTATGGGGTAATGCCATTTCTGGGCAAAGGGCAGGCCTGGAGTGACCCTATCCTGGCGTTTCACATTGCTGCCAGCTCCGCGTTGGACTCAAGGTTTTGCAACGAGCAGCTTCAGTCGCTGTATGAACAGCTGGCGTACAGCGATATCGGCCGTAATCTCGATAGCCGCCAGCGGGCAACATTGCGCTGGCACGTGGAAAGGTTTCGCGTCAGTGGTGCTTCGCTGCCCAAAAGCGACAAGGCGCGGCTGCTCGACCTGCAACGCCAGATAACCGAGCTTGAAGAACGGTATCTGCTCAATCTCGATCATCCGGACGTGGTCGTCGATGACATCACTCAGCTGCGCGGTCTATCCCAACGCAGTCTCGATGAGCTGAACGAACGGGCAAGGCAGCGTGGCAATAACGGGTGGTCTATACCCTGCGAAAGCTGGGCTGTCGACCGTGTGCTGGAAGAGGCCGAGCTGGGTGCTATCCGTGAGCAGGTATACCGGGCTTTCCATGGACGTGGCGTCAATACCGGTTCGTCACCAGATAATGGTCAGGTGCTGCAGCAACTGGCACTTCTGCGCCATGAACGAGCGACGCTGTTGGCGTTCTCCGATCACATGAACCTGAGCTTGGCGCGCAAAAGTGCAGGTTCGCCAGGCCAGGTTCGTGCATTCCTGCAAAGTTTGGCTGCTGGCATGAAACCCCTGGTGCAGCAGTGGCGCTCAGACCTTGAGCGTGACGCACAGAAATTGGGTCTGGATGACATGCAGCCCTGGGACCTACGCTTTGCCCAAAAGCAACTGCGAGACGCGGCCAAGATAGTGTCGAAGGAGGCGCTGCGCGAATTTTTCCCAATGGCTGCCGTGATCGACGCGCTGATCCAGCTGGCCAGGCGGCTCTTTGGCCTGGAGTTGAGGGCCACCCCTGCCCCTGTATGGGCACCCTCAGTTCTGGCTTTTGAGGCATTCCAGCACAACGCACGCATTGGCTTGCTCTATCTCGATGCTGTACAGCATGCCGGTAAGCAGGCAGATGCGGTATTCACAACCTATGTGCGTAACCGCCGGGTCGACGCGGAAGGGATTTACCAGCAAGCGGTGGTGATCGTCTTCAGTGATGTGCCCGAAGGTAGCGCAGGTGCACAGCCGTTGTTGGATCACCTTGCGCTGCGCAAGCTGTACCACGAGTTCGGCCATGCGTTACATCACCTTATGGTGCGTACCGACAACCACGTTCAGTCGGGCGTAATCGAACTCGGCACAGACGGGACGGAGCTATTTGGCAAGCTGTTCGAACGTTGGGTGTGGAACGCCGCCTATCTCGTCAGCATTTCCTCCCACCATTCGGACGGGCATCAGATTGATAGTGAGCAGGTCGAGCAGTGCATCGAGCGCTACAAGCGCGAAGCCATCGGCGAAGCCGCGCTTGAGCTGAGCAAGGCCTTGTTCGATGTGGACCTGCACACGAACCCAGGTGACGGGAAAACCGTTCGCCAGCGATTCGCTCAATCGCGCGAACACTGTGGTTATTGGCCCCTGCACGCCCATGAGCACCCAGCCCACGCCTTCGACCACCTGGCTACCGGGTATGACGCCGGCTATTACGCCTATCTCTGGGCAGATGTATGTGCCGTGGATATCTTTACCCGCTTCGAGCAAACGGGGTTACTTGATCGTGCGCTTGGACAGGTGCTGTTCGAGTCACTAATCGCCCCAGGGGCATCGCGCCCATTGCGTGAAGGGGTGAGACAGTTTCTAGGCCGTGAGACCAGCCTGCACCCTTACCTCCAGTGGCTTCAGGCTGCCGGATAATCGGGCTGGCAATTACCCGGCATGCCCTTTACTGTATATGCATACAGTAAAGAGTTTAGCCATGTCATATTCACCTCCTTTGAAGGGCCGCGGCACTGCGCATAATCCGCATAATCGCTTCGGCCACACCCGCTCATCGTATGAGGATGATGGCTGGTACCAAGATGTGCCGATCACGCAAGGGACCGAAGTGCGGATCGAGACGGCCAAGACCGTGATCAGCCGCAATACCTCCCCCGACCTGCCCTTCGACCGGTCGATAAACCCTTATCGCGGTTGCGAGCACGGATGGCCGTGGTAGATTAAACGTACCGATAGGTTTTCGAGTCTGCCACCGTGCCTCTATGCTTTCCGTACGTTCGATTTTCCAGCCAGAAGCAGGCGGATGGTAATTCCGTTGTTCGCCAATCTGAACGCATTGAGTCCTTCGTAACTAGGTACAGCCTTACGGTTGATACCAGACTTGAGGATCACGGCATCAGTAGCTTCCGTGGAGCTAACGCTAAGAAAGGTCAGTTATCTGGATTCCTTCAGCGGGTGCGTGACGGCGAGATTCCGCACGGCAGCTACCTTCTCATTGAGAACTGGGACCGGCTTTCTCGTCAGGTACTCGACGCATCAATAGAGATATTTTCTGACCTGATTCGATCCGGCATCAAGATTGCTGTGTTGGACGAAGATACAGTTTATGACGATCTCACCAGCAACAGCTTCATCCGGGCAATTGTCCAGTTTGAAAGGGCTCACTCGGAAAGCTTACGCAAATCGGATATGTCGAAAGCGTCCTGGCGCGCTAAGCACAGGGCGATGGCCGAAGGTGCAATAGCCACAGAAAAATGTCCTCAATGGTTGGTAGTGAAGGATGGGGCGTGGTGCAAGCGTGATGATATTTGCCTACACATTGAAGCCATGTTCTCTCTTGCTCAAACCTACGGAATGGCAGAAACAGGAAGACGCCTCAACGCTCAATTTGGCACCAGCTATAAAACTCACCAGATTCAATACCTGTTACGCAATCGACGCTTGATAGGCGAACATTCTCCGGTGGAACTCAGCAAGGAACACGGCAAAAATGTACCCACTGGTCAGGTGATTGAAGACTACTACCCACAAGTAATCCCTCCAGCGACGTTTGAAGAAGTACAGACGATACTCAAGAGTCGAAAACCGTTTTCAGGCAGGCAGGATGCAACAAACCTAAACATTTTCCGCAACCTTCTAGTCTGTGCCGAATGTGGCGGTAGTACGAGGTTCATGCTCAAGAGTGGTAAAGAGTACTACTACTGCACGGCATCGATGACTGGTGGCTGTGTTGACGATCAGATTAGGTCAATTCGTGGGGAGTTCCTTCGCCGTGTATTATTTAAATTTGAGCATTGGACTGCAATCCGAGACTACATAGCCGCTGGCTCAGATGTACTGAAGGCGCTGAAGAAAGAAGAAACCGTTGCCGTCGCAAAACTGACCAGATTGGAAGCCAAGGCAGACGGGTTGATGAATAAATTCGCTGCTGAAGATGATGAGGACAAAGCTGAAACCTACGTCAGCTTGCTTACTGAAACCCGGAAAGGTATTGCCACCGCTAACGCTGACATTGATCGTATCAAACACGAGCTTGCCAGCCTAGATGGGGCATTTGCCCTTAACGACAGCAACGTTGATTCTTTTGAATCAATGCTGACCTCTGACAGTGAACAAGCCCGCACCGACCGCCAGCGGCTGAACAGATACCTGCGGGGGATATTCCTTAACATTGAGCTTCACTTCCCCACACGCAAGTTAGTGACACAGCCTATACCCGCTTTGGCGAACAGAATCAGCCCGGTGGTTGCATACGTCCAGCAGCCGAAAGATAAACGCACAGGCGATGACTACGGCCACCACACTTGGATCAGCAAGGATCAGCAGGCGCTGATTCTCAAAAGGATTAAAGCACGGCTACGCCGAGCCGGTATACCCTCGCCCACCTTCCAGCAGGTGAAACCGATCTACGACGACGTGGTGCTTTCCCTCCCACCTAAGAGGAAGCCTCGAACTCAGTGCAAGAACAAGCCTAAGCTGGTTGAACTTCCAATAGAGCTTGATGGGGTAATTTGGAAGGCTTCAGACCCATTCCTCAAGTAAGTGGGATTGGGGCAAGCGGTTTTTCGCGATCAAAGGGGCTATTTCAATAGGGTTTTATAGGGCTAAAACGACGATCTTTGAAAAGGGCTACCTAGGTAGCTCCTTATACCTAGTACACCTTCCAAGCGCTTTTAGGCCGTGGATAACACTATTTGGTGCTGAGCACAACATAAACGTAGATCATTTATTCTTAATACTGTATAATAGATACCCTCTCGTAAATTTCGTGAGATTCGACAGAGCTGAACGCTTGGGCTGCCGGATGTTTTGGGGTAAATATTTGGAGAAAACTTTTGAAAGTTACAATTATTTACATTTAGCTCAAACACCCTGGAAGCCTTATATATCAAGCTTACAGCAATTCCTGAAACTAATAATTGAATTCTGGTCATTCTTGGATATAGACAGTCAGCCATTTTGGCTGTAATATGTTTATAGAGGATTACGAAATTTTTGGTGCAACGCCGGAAATTGATTCTCTGTTTCAAACTTAGCTTTAATCATTTCCCAACATCCTTAAGCTATCTTCAACTTTGAAGGTGTTTTGCTGCTCACGTTTTCTACTTTTCTTGATCGTTTGCAGTAACCCCATCTGATGGTGCTCCTACCTCGGCAACATTAGATGTCCAAGTCTCATCAACTTTTATCTTCCTTGTGAGTTGGCGAGACTTTCTTTTTGCACTAAATTTCTTATTTTTCGCAACTAAATCATCCTGCCGGAAGGAGTCTGTATGGTCGCTATATTTCGCCCATGCCTTGTATGTGGGTCACAGATGCTAACAAAGCGCTCCAATCGAGCAATCTGCTCGTCGAGCTGCCACGGAAAGTGGCACAGAGCCAGAGTAAAACTTTTTCCAAGTCTCTCGCCTAGTGAGGTATTTAACCACTTGGAAGAGATGCAAGAGTTTCTGACAGTGCGAGCTGTTATGAAAGAAACGGCTGTTTCAGCCCAATAACCAGCCTGATTTTCTCTGGTCTTTTTAGACTCGCCGCAAAGCTATCCAATGCCATGATTAAGGCCAGCAGTCGCCGCATTAAGGAGAAGAACAAAAACAAATAGGAACCAAAAATGAACTACTTCGTTGTACACCGTGCAAGCAATTCAATCGTGCGTATCGTGGCATCATCGCGACAACCATCCAGTACGGATGAATATAAATTCGTACAGGCAACGGACGGCTACATGAATCTGTTTTACGAAAGGCAGCGACAAGCCGCCAAAGGTCAGTTTGTTGACCTGTATTCAGTAATTCCGAAACCTAAAATTTCAGAGACTATCCTCCTCTCTGAGTCAGATCGTGAAGAATTGACTGAATATGTTCATAAGCATAAAGATCGTGAGACGGTCCAACGCATGTCTTGGATTTGGCGAGTATCAGAGCGAGAAGTTAATAGAATTATAAAAGGACAGTGATCCGGGGTGGGTATCTCTCTATTATCCCCTGGCCACCCCTTCCTCTGGAGCCCCTGATTTATACGGGCTCCAGAGAGCTTGCTGGGTGTACCCGAGACTGCATCAAATCATGGATTTAAATAATCTAGCAACTAACTTCCGAACAACAACACCCCAACCGCAACTATAAGCATCAAGAGGCAACCCCTTATGAGAATACATCTCAATGAGCGATCTTCGTCTGAGCTTTTGAAGATCATGCAGCATTACGGCAATACAAGCACCAATCATCAACTCAACTTAATGATCAGCGGTCTTTACAAAGCACTGTTTGAAAATAAAAACCCATCGAATGAGGTAAACACAAATGACGAACACGGCAATCAAAAACAGTAACGCTATCGCCCTCCAAGCGGTCCAGGCCCGATTTGTTCGTGTCCCGTCCCAAAACTCATATCCACGATTCAGAGATTTGATTACTGGCATCGACCAAGGTGACGGGGGTATTGTCGCTCACTATTACAAACAGCAGGGCGGTAGTGAACATGACGCCGCTTACCTCCTTGGCTGCTTGCCTTGGGCGTATGGGGAAGGTTTTCAACCTAACGCAGGTCCTGTGCTAGCTGGTGGACTCATCAACCTCTGGAAAGCGCCAGCAATACAGCCAACGGGTCAAAAGGTCACACGCGCACAAGTGGCACCGTTTATTGAATTCCTAAAGAGATGGTTCCCCGACGACCTTGAACGTCAATATTTCGGCTGGTGGTTGTCACATGCTGTGCGTAAACCAGAACAGAGAATAATCGCTACTCCTGTTTTACGGAGCCAGCACGGCGTTGGTAAAGGATTTCTTGTCGAGACGCTGCTTTCAGGGCTCTTGGGTCGTTCCTCAGTGTGTGTCTGCGCTCTTAAGGACGTTGTAGGCGATTTCAACGATGTAATTGAAGGCAAGACACTGGCCCTTATCGATGAAGTGTATAAGAGTAAGAAGAGCACAACGGATAGCCTTAAAGCTTTCCAAGGCAATGCGACTATTCCATTGCATCGCAAACATAAACCAACAGTCACAATTGATAACTACCTAAACTTTATAATTACCAGCAATGACCATCTCCCGCTTGTTTTGGAAAAAGGTGATCGTCGCTTCTGGATTCCCGGATTCATACGCCACAAGCATTCGGTCCAAGAGACAGCCGAGTTCATTAACGGACGCTTAAAGCCTTGGCTAATTAATGGTGGCGGCATGCAATTAGTTCGTGACTTTATTGAACAGATTGACCTTAGCAAACATCAAGCAACAGACGCCCCGCCCATGACAATATCCAAACAAGAGCTTATGGGCTTTAGCAGCGCTGATAAGCTTGAAGAATTGCTAACCGAAATGGTTGAAAACAATATGGTATTAACTGTCAAAAGCATCAAGGATTCCTTCTCTAGCGAATTTGATCACTCCCTTACCGACATGGCTGTCGCAGGGGTCCTTTTAGCAGTAGGTTGTAAGCAACGCAGGACCAAACACCAACGCTATTACATCACACCTCTAGGTTTTGAAAACGGTTTGTCAGCAGAATCGACAGCAAAAGACCTGGAAGACAAGCTTGCAAAAAGATTATTCTAACTCGAAATGGTGACAGGTGACATATAGGGTGACAGCAACCATATTATAGTGTCACCACTGCAGGCTGCTTGTTATATGAGCTTCACAGATAAGGTGACGCGGTGACAGCCTTGTGTAGGCTTTTCTTAATAAGAGTTACAGTAAGTCAAAAGAGCGTAGCGAATTTGACGTAAGGGATCTTCGATAGAAGTCCCGCAAGATGTTTTTCCCGCCCTCTCAAACAGAAGACAGCTTAAATAAACAGTATTCACTCTACAATCCAAGAGCAGAAAACGGGTATCCTTTGTCAATCACAAGCTAATGAAAGAAAGGAGAAAGCAATGAAATCAACATAAAACTAAATTGACTTACTCCAGCTCAGTGGAGTTATCTTTATTGAATCAGGCTGCTTTTTGACTACAGAGCTATTTAGAAAAGCTTCAAGCTAGGCTAAACCGCATCGAGCGGCTTTGGCAAACCTGAAAAAGCAATGTGATCAGCAAGAGATAAACCAATGCTAAACCAACATAGAAAAGATGGGCTGAAAAGCCCATTTCTTCTTTATATCCACGTAACCGCCCATATACGCTAGGCTGAATATCTATTTTGCTAAGCAGTATCCTTCTTCCCTCTGGAGTTGCACTGACAAAACAAAAAATCAATTTCAGCATAAATTTATGCAAGGCTAATCGGATGCTTCTGCCTTAATATTACCAACCCATAGTCTTTTATCGTCAGTATTTCGCCCAGGTCGCCAAAAAACTTCACCATGAATTTCATCAGGAATGCGATAGACTATTTTTGTTTTCATTGTAATAAGTGGATTGATTTTCCTAAACCACATATTATAGCCTTCCAGACTTATAGGTTCGATATTATCGAACTCATATTCTCTTCCGTCATAATTGATGAATAGGCTACCCTCTACCGGTAAGCGAGATTCAGTGTCTATATTCTTGAAGGTTGCATGGACTACGAAGAATCGCGAACCAGCCCAGGTTTTAGGTTCTGCATACCTATTACCTGTTCCCACCCGCCTACCATAGGTTCCACGATCAACAGAAATGTCAAAATAGCCGATTTTTGCTTTTTGGGGTCTAGCTGTAACATAGGCTGCATAGCTTTCACTGTAGCTCGAATTGGAACTCAAGCTTGCAGCAAGCCCAGCCGTTTTGCAATACATGAATCTATTGATGTTTTCCTTTTGCTCCTTAGACTTACTTCCAGCTTTCTTGATCGAGACCCACGTATTAATCGCCTCCTTAAAAGCGTCTGATGAGTAAATGTCATACATATAAGCATCTGTTAAATCTGGCGACCCTCTTAACATCGCCCGATCGCTGTCAAGTTGTTTATTGAACTTCAATCCTTTACGAATAAACTCAGATCGAAAGTCTTCAACTATCGAGTCTTTAGCGGCCACATATCGCAATACATCCATGACTTCAAGCACGTCGGATGCCTTTTCCAGAGCACTCACTTCGTCTTGATCTAGGTCATTTAGATACTTACCACAATCAAATGAAAGAAAATAACCACCAGCCATGACTGATTTCAGTGTGTCATCCGGCTCAGCATGGGAGAGTGAGGATAGAACTAAACAAGAAATAAGCACGCTTGTTGCTCGAATTGCACCTTTCACATGGCGATCCTTCTAGAAGAGCAATTTGCACTGGTATCGAAACTGCCAAATCGTGCACCCTGCAGTGGGTTTTTTAGCCGAATGTCACGATTAGTGTGTTCACGATTAGAGCACATGCGCACACGCTGAGGGAATGCCCTCTCCTTCCCTACGCCGCCGTTTCGGCCATCGAGTTCGTGAGCTTCGTCTTGCCACAGGCATGAACCAAGAAGCCTTCGCAGATAAGTGTGGCTTTGCGCGCACCTACATGAGCCGCATTGAGACTGGCGGAGCCAATCCGAGCTTAGACGCCATCAAGGTTCTTGCTGACGCGCTAGAAATTGATCTTCCCACTCTTTTTCAAGACTTATAGCCAGATTCAGCTACGCGGGATTGAATGGTACGACGAGGCTGTAGTCACACGTTGAGCACCGCCGAACCGCGTGCTTCTTGTTTATATCGATGACCTGATGAAGGGTGTTCCACTCGCAATTTGGGCATTTGAAGCCTTTGCCAGAGCCTGGATTCACCGCCCTGTTCCATCCCCAGCCTGTAGCACCGCATTTCGTGCATTGAGACACCGAACCTTCGCTGTAGAAGGTTTTCTGTTCGCAGTGTGGGCATTGTGAACCAGCCATTTCATTCCCTCGAATTTTTACACTGAAGGCAGATTGCCACTTCAGCTCGCACCCGGCAAGAATTACGACGACCATGTTCATTTGAGTACACCCCAATGACCACTCATCGGTGAATACACCTACCCAGTGAAATCTGTATTCATTAGGCTTGATTCTGATAGTGAATACACGCATACTCTAAGCATCTAGACCCATGTGAATACAGGAGTGGCAAAATGGCAAAGGTCGGGTATGTGCGGGTTAGCTCGGTTGACCAAAGCACTGAGCGTCAGCTTGATGGGGTCGCCCTGGACAAGGTATTCACCGACAAAGAGAGCGGAGCTACTACAGACCGTCCTCAGCTCCAAGCAATGCTTGAGTACGTCCGAGAGGGAGACACGATCATCGTACACAGCATCGACCGCCTAGCTCGCTCTTTGGCTGACCTGCTGAGGCTGGTGGAAGAACTGAATACCAAAGGTATCCATATCCGCTTTCACAAAGAACAGCTTGAGTTCACTGGCGAGAACAACCCAATGCAGAAGCTCATGCTCTCGATGATGGGCAGCTTTGCAGAATTTGAACGGGCGATGATTCGTGAGCGTCAGCGGGAAGGTATCGAGAAGGCAAAGGCAAAGGGCGTATACAAGGGCCGGTCTAAGACGGTGGATGATGAAGCAATCCGTGCTGCTATCGCTGGTGGTCTTTCGTTCCGTAAGGCTGCTGAGGAGCTAGGAGTGAGCTTGTCCACTGTGCAACGTGCTATGAAGGCCAGTGCGTAAGAAAGTCGTAGCAGGAACCGTCTTTACAGGCGGTTTAGGCCTCCTTGAGGCGTCCTAGGGCCTTACTCCTATCTAAGGCTCAGGCACGTTAACACGGCACGATATTTCCCTATTATGCGGATGATAATCATTACTATTTATGCGCTATCTTAACCGTTCATCTCCCGTGCCGATATTTGCCAATACTCCAACCTCGCCTACCCTAGATTTGCCATGTGGCTTCTAAAGGAAGGAGTTATGCAATGGATGATGTGGAACGTACCTCAGTGGAATGTCTTCACCGTGCTGAACGAGTTATTGAACAGCTTGAGCTTGAAGGTACACCGGTCCCGATTTGGGCTAGGAAACAATTGGAACATGCCAATGCTGTACTAAAGGCCTACCGAGAAGGTGGTGATTGGAAAGCAAAATTGAACGAGAGCATTCGTTTCCAAAATCGCTATCAGTCCGAAATCGAGGCTCACTTCCAAAAATACCCGAGCTAGCACCACGCGCACTGTCCTTCTCGTTAGAACTCGTCACCTACTGGCGGGTTCTAGCCACGAGCCATATCGGTTCGAATTGAATATCATAGCTGCATCTATTGCTATGCGCGCCCTTCCCACGCCTATTGGGACCTGTCGCCGGGTCTGGATTTCGAAACCAAGCTGATCGCCAAGACCAATGCGGCCGATGTGCTGGCGCAGCAGCTGAGCAAACCTGGGTACGTGTGTGCGCCGATCAACCTGGGGGCTAACACCGACCCTTATCAGCCGATAGAACGCGAACACTTGCTGACTCGGCGTTTGCTGGAGGTGCTGCTGAAATTTCGACACCCAGTGACCATCGTCACCAAGGGCGCTTTGATTCTGCGTGACCTTGACCTGTTGACCGAAATGGCCAGCTTGCGCCTTGTGCGCGTGATGATCAGCCATACCACCCTTGATGCTGGCCTTAAGCGTGTGCTGGAGCCCCGTGCCGCTTCGCCTGCTGCGCGCTTGCGGGCCATACGCCTGCTGCGCGATGCGGGCGTACCCGTGGGCGTGCTGTGTTCGCCGATCATTCCCATGATCAACGACTGTGAACTGGAGCAGTTGTTGGAGTCGGCGCAAGAGGCCGGCGCGCAAAGCGCGGCCTACATGATGCTTCGCTTACCGCTGGAGGTGGCCCCTCTGTTCGAGCAGTGGTTGCACGATCACTATCCGCAGCGCGCAGCCCATGTGATGAGCCTGATTCGGCAAAGCCGGGGCGGAGCGCTTTATGACAGCCGCTTCGGTGCTCGTATGCGGGGTGAAGGTGTTTTTGCCCAGCTGCTTGCCCAGCGCTTCGCCAAGAGTGTCCGCAAATTAGGATTCCAGGAACGTGACGCCTTGCAACTGGACTGTTCGCAGTTTAATCCGCCTGGCGCCCAGCTTCAGTTGTTTTGAACCATGGAGCATGGCTCCTCAGATCCTGCGGTAGCGCTGTGCCTGCTTGGAGAAAATGCGCTGCCGCATTGAAACCCTAAAAGGCGCTCATCAGTGATTGTGAATGGACGTAGATTTATTGTTTGGAGCGAGCACGTCATTGAAGAGGATAACGCGTTCAGCGAAGTAACCCGGTAATCGACAAAGCCACGATTGGCGAGGCTTTGAGGCCGCATTATCTTTTTGGGCAGAATAACGCGGGTGTCACTTGTGTAAGAAAATGCTTACAGGTATGTAAGCATATTGCAATTCCGCGGTCATGTAATGCTCAGTTAACCTCGGACCTCACTCTGAACAGCGCTCAGTACACGGTTGAAGTTGAAAAGCTAGCTCATCAAAAGAGCCCTTCAGAAATAAGCCGACCTCCAACGCTCTGCTGACCGCCACAACATTGGCGACGGAGATAACAAGGTTTGGCCAGCCAGCAGGCTTTACATGACCATCAGGGAAGATATGCATAATACCGACGATTTGGATGCAGCCACCGGACCTGCAGCGTTTCAGTCTCCCTACCTCTGCCGATCTCATTGGCGGCCTTGCTTACTGGCCCTGCTTGCCTATGGCGCATTTACCGTCGTGTCGGCCATGTCATCAACCGCTCAAGCTACGGAGCTTGCCATGCAAGATAATCCAAACCACTGCCAATCCTATCAACCAGGTATGAAACTTCCGGAGGGTGTGTTCCCACCCATGCCGGGTTACACCCACGAGGACTTGATCGGCGCTGCTACAACGCGCGCCCAAGCAGTGTTGAGCAACAGGGGTATCGAGCCAGCGCTTGTCCGTGAATCGTTGATTGGTCTGGCCGACCAGCTTAACCGGGTGTTTGAAGCCCAAAATGTCGAGTATCAGATATCGACGTGGTACCAGAAGCCCTATGCGAACAGCGCGGACCGTGGCAAGAGCGTTGCCGACATGGCCGAGCACTTCGGTGCGCTTGCTGTTCGCGCTGCTACCGAGTCCCTTAGAGGCTCGCCGCTATTGGACAAAGACCGTGACCTACTCGGCGACTACATTGAAAGCGCAGGAAATGGTGTGCACGATCTGATAGCTGGATTGGAAAAGTCGGGCAGTGATTCAGTGGACAAATGACCCAGTGCCTACTAGTGCTTCAAATAATCTCTGCCGCATGTCGTGCGAATAATGAAAGTCTGGCCAAGATGCGAATGCTACGACCTCGTCTTCGATCAAGGACACACCATAAGCACGCTTATTCCGGGCGCTTGGGCCTAGCCTTGGCTGCCAGCCTACTAGCGGTACTCGCCAACTCCCCTGTTTACGCCAAGGAGTCAAACATGGCTGACAAAAATTACACCTATCACTCGTACACGCCTGGTATGAAGCTCCCCGAAGGTGTTTTTCCACCCATGCAGGGATACACCCATGGTGCCTTGATAACGGCGGCTCAGGCGCGCGTTGAGACTTACCTGAAAGCCCATAACATCGACCCCGTCGTGATTCAAAGGTCACTGGATGCGCTGGCAACGAGTATGCGTGAAAAATTCGAGCGCGAGGGCGCTGAATACCAAGTATCCAGTTGGTATCAGAAGTCGTATGACGATCCGGCGGCGCGTGCCCGGAGTGTGGCAGCGATGAGTGAAGAGTACGGCTCGGCAACAGTTGAAGCGGCTGCTGAGTCCTTGGAAGGCTCCCCATTGCTGCACCAAGGCAGGGATTTCTACAAAGGCTACATCGCAGCTGCGGGCGAGGCCGTTCGTGATTTGATTCTGACATTGAACGACCGGAAGGCTTGATCGGGCATCGAGGTGTGGTCCCCTTCGAGCACCCAGTGCACTACAGCTGTGCGAAATGCAACCCGGAAGGCGCACTGCCTCCCGCCTCGACAGCCTACGTTTTGCCACGCGCTGGGGGACTACCCCAGCCTCACTAATCCGAGCAAATAATTGCAGTCATGGTACTTGGCAATTGATGCTTTTTTGCTACTATTGAAGCACCCTCCTGATCATCTGGAACGCCCGTTCTAGAGCCTCCGAATTAAGTTTCAGTTAAGTTTTCCCGGCTAGCGTAGGAAATCAGTCCACACCGACTGTGATTTATGCTCAATGCCTGTCATCTAAATCCCAGCATTGCCAGAATCTTTCACCGGTAAAATGGATTTGCCTACTCACCGTCAAGAGGATGAATCATGCCCGTAAAGGACCCATCCAAGGTCGTGCCGCAGGTCCCTGCGGAAAGCGCCGACGCCGCCCTGAAGCACATTGTCGACGGCTTCCTGCGCTTTCATCATGACGTTTTTCCTGAGCAGCAAGAGCTGTTCAAGAAGCTCGCCACGGCGCAAACGCCGCGCGCCATGTTCATTACCTGCGCCGACTCGCGCATCGTGCCGGAGCTGATCACGCAGAGCTCGCCGGGCGATCTGTTCGTCACCCGCAACGTCGGTAACGTGGTCCCCCCTTATGGACAGATGAACGGCGGCGTTTCCAGCGCCATCGAGTACGCCGTCATGGCGTTGAAAGTGCATCACATCATCGTCTGCGGCCACTCCGACTGCGGCGCCATGCGCGCCGTGCTCAACCCGCAGTCGCTGGCCAAGATGCCGACCGTCAGCGCATGGCTGCGTCATGCCGAAGTCGCCCGCACCGTGGTAGAGAACAACTGCTCGTGCGAAACCGAGCATGAGAACATGCAGGTGCTGACCAAGGAAAACGTCATCGCCCAGTTGCATCACTTGCGTACCCACCCCTCCGTCGCCTCGCGTCTTGCCGCGGGCGAGCTGTATATCCATGGCTGGGTATACGACATCGAGACCAGCAAGATCGAAGCCTACGACGCCTTGAGCGACAGCTTCCTGCCGCTGTCGGCAGACCAGCCAGTGCCCTGTGCCACGCCGAGAGGCCGCTACTAAGCGACCCGACCACCGCTGAACCTTGATGGCCGGCTACACCCTGCTGGGGTGTGGCGTGGCCGTCTGCTGCCCTGAATTCCCTGACTGGTGTGCCGGCTGCTGCGCTGGCGGCCTGCTGCTGCGCGCCTGTCGGGGCTAAACGTGCCCACGGCCAGAGGAATGGCCGTGCGATAGAGAAAGGAGTAATACGGTGAACATTACACAGCTGAAAGCGGCCCTGCCGCGTGAGTTGCTGGCCTCGGTAGTGGTCTTTCTGGTGGCCCTGCCCTTGTGCATGGGCATTGCGATCGCCTCCGGCATGCCGCCGGCCAAGGGGTTGATCACCGGTATCATCGGCGGCATCGTCGTCGGTTTTCTCGCCGGCTCCCCGTTGCAGGTCAGCGGACCGGCAGCTGGGCTGGCGGTGCTGGTCTTCGAACTGGTGCGCCAGCACGGCATGGCCATGCTCGGGCCGATTCTGCTTCTGGCAGGGTTGCTGCAGTTGCTGGCCGGGCGCCTGCGCCTGGGCTGCTGGTTCCGAGTGACGGCGCCGGCGGTGGTGTACGGCATGCTGGCGGGTATCGGGGTACTGATCGTGCTGTCGCAAGTCCATGTGATGTTCGACACCGCGCCTCAACCGTCGGGCATGCAGAACCTGCTGGCGTTCCCGGCAACCGTCGCTGGGGCGTTGCCGCTGGAAAGCGCAGGCATGGGTTGGCAGGCCGGTGCATTGGGGTTGGGCACCATGCTCATCATGTGGGGCTGGGAGCGATTGCGGCCACAACGCTTGCGCTTCATTCCGGGAGCGTTGCTGGGCGTGACAGCCATGACTGCCATCAGCCTGTGGCTGGCGCTGCCGGTGAACCGCGTGCAGGTACCGGCGGACTTGTCCGAGGCCATCGACTGGATTCGCTTCGATGACCTGATGAAACTGACCGACCCTGGCCTGCTGGTGGCGGCCTTTGCACTGGCATTCATCGCCAGCGCCGAAACCTTGTTGTCTGCCGCAGCGGTGGACCGCATGCACAGTGGCCCGCGTTCGGATTTGGACCGGGAACTGTCGGCCCAAGGCATCGGCAACATGCTGTGCGGGATACTGGGCGCGCTGCCCATGACCGGCGTGATCGTGCGTAGCTCGGCCAACGTCCAGGCCGGCGCACAAACCCGGGCTTCGGCGATTCTGCATGGCGTGTGGCTGCTGGCGTTCGTGGTGGTGCTCAGCAGCATTCTGCAGCAGATTCCGATTGCAAGCCTGGCCGGGGTGCTGGTGTTTACCGGGATAAAACTGGTCGACCTCAAAGCCTTCCGGGGCCTTGGGCGCTATGGCCGGATGCCGATGTTCACCTATGCGGCTACCGCCCTGGCGATCATCTTCACCGACCTGCTCACGGGCGTCTTGTTGGGCTTTGCCCTGACGTTGCTCAAGCTCGCCTTCAAGGCCGCACGCCTCAAGATCAACCTAGTGGACCTGCCCAAGGCCGGGCACATGGAACTTCGCCTGAGCGGCGCGGCAACCTTTCTCAAGGTGCCGGCGCTGACCAAGGTGCTCGACGGCGTACCCGCCGGCACCACGCTGCATGTGCCGCTGGGCAACCTCAGCTACATCGACCACGCCTGCCTGGAATTGCTCGAAGACTGGAGCCGCAGCAATGCGGCCAGTGGTTCGAAGCTTCGAGTCGAGCACAAGCGCTTGAAACGACGGGTGGAAGGACGGCTACGCACCACGTCCGGCGTGGGTGCCTGACCTCGGGCTGTGGCCCAGGCTGGCCATCGCAACGTCGGCCAGCCCAGCCATGCTCAAGCCGGCTGGCCGAGCTCCACGCCCAGCTGACGTGACAGGCAGGGCCAACGCTTCCAGGCAGCGCCGGTTTCGGGGCTGCTCAGTTTTTCACGGTAGGCTTCCACAGATTCTGCGGCGAAGCTCTCGTCGTCGAGCATTTCATCGACCGAGTGGTGCACCACTTCATCGAGCTGATTGGCAAACGCCTCGCCGATCAGCTGGTGAGCGATCAGGTTGGCAACGGTGGTATCGACGGGGATGAGTGGCTGCTGGAAGTGCCGGATATACAGGTCGTTGACCTCCTCCACCAGGCGATGGGCCAGGTAGGCCTCGTCCAGCAGGCAGTCCAGGCCGACATGCCCTTGCATAACGCTAGGCGGCTGCAGGAAGTAGGCCTCGGCAATCTTCAGTACGGGCTTGATCTGCGACTCGATACCGGCTTCACGCGCCACCTCGTGGGCCGCTTCAAGCAGTTCCGGCACTTGATCGATGTAGGCACCCACAAAGCGCGCCAACGTGTCCTGAGCACCCTGCTCCGGCAATTGGATGGAAGGGTGCAGGTGCGGCAGTTGCAGCGCGAGGCGTTTTTTCAGCTGGCCGGTCTGGCCTTCATGTTGGTGGGCTTGATTCACCTGCTCGCGTACAGCAGCGATGTTCATGACAACTCCAAGGACAAATCGTTTCAAACGGAAGACACTAACTTAGCTGGATATTCAATTAAGTTAAGATCCATTTGTTATAAACGGATCCGATGCCTGTCGTATCCAGCATATATGGCGCTTCCTGCGTGACTGTTCCCCTTCAATTACACCGATTTAGAGCCATTGGGCTGTTGATGAAGTTCATTTCATGAAAACCGGGTGCACTGTGCTAATCGTCCCGCACAGCCCATTAAGACCAATGCAAACCGTGGCGCCGCGCCGCATGCGTAGCACGCCGGCATGGCGTACCCTAGCGCCTACCTTGTGCGCTGTTTATTGCAGTTATCGTCGACCTCAACCTGTTATCGAGCCCATGACCCGAACCCAGAAAGCCGTCTTCCTCATCGCTGCCCTGATCGTCGTGATCATGGGCCTGATCCTCAACAATGTGCTCAACGCCAAGCGCCCACCGAGCGCTACCGAGCTCATCGATGCCGGCATCATCCTGCTGCCGCAAAGCCGGACGGTGGCTGACGTGACCATGACCAACCAGAACGGCCAGCCGGTGCAGCTGGATGAGTTGAAAGGCAAGTGGTCGCTGCTGTTCTTTGGCTATACCTACTGCCCGGACATCTGCCCCACCACATTGGCGCAGCTGCGACAGGTAAAGAGTGAACTGCCCAAGCAGGCGCTGGACCGCTTGCAGGTGGTGTTGGTGAGCGTGGACCCCAACCGCGACACGCCGAGCCAGCTCAAGCAATACCTGGGTTACTTCGACAAGGACTTCGTGGGGTTGGCCGGTTCCGTGGAAGATACCCAGAAGCTGGCCAATGCGCTTAGCATCCCCTTCATCCCTGCCGACACCAGCAAGCCCGGTTACACCGTGGACCACAGTGGCAACCTGGCAATCGTCGGCCCGGACGGCCGTCAGCGTGGCTTCATTCGTGCGCCGTTCGACAGCAAGAAGTTGGTGGCCCGCCTGCCCGGTCTGGTCCGGGGCGACTGAGCATCTGTCAGGGCCCTGCGCGGGACCTGGCCTCTGGAGCGACAGCACAGGCGCATGACCACCGTGCTTGCGTCACGCTCCAAATGGCAACCTCACCCTGGGCCGCTTGGCGACCCAGGGTGCAGGCTCAGAACGCGGGTACTACAGCGCCTTTGTATTTCTCGGTGATGAACTGCTTCACCTCGGGCGAATGCAGGGCGGCTGCCAGCTTCTTCATGTCTTCACTGTCCTTGTTGTCCGGACGCGCGACGAGGATATTCACGTAAGGCGAATCGCTGCCCTCAATGGCCAGCGCATCCTTTTCCGGGTTCAACTTGGCTTCCAGCGCATAGTTGGTGTTGATCAGGGCGGCATCGACCTGGGTCAGCACGCGCGGGATGGTGGCCGCTTCTAGTTCGCGGAACTTGATGTTCTTCGGGTTCTCGGCAACGTCTTTCACGGTGGAGAGGATGTTGCTGTTGTCCTTGAGCTTGATGACGCCGGCCTTGTCCAGCAGCAGCAGGGCACGGCCACCGTTGGTGGCATCGTTGGGGATGACCACGGTAGCGCCGGATGGGAGTTCGTCGAGCTTCTTGATCTTGGTGGAATAAACGCCCAGCGGTTCGATGTGCACGCCAGTCACGTTCACCAGATCGGTACCCTTGGCCTTGTTGAACTCATCGAGGTAAGGCTGGTGCTGGAAGAAGTTGGCGTCGAGGCGCTTTTCCGCCACCTGCACGTTTGGCTGGATGTAGTCGGTGAATTCCTTCACCTTCAGCTCTACCCCTTCCTTGGCCAGCAGCGGCTTGACCACGTTGAGGATCTCGGCGTGGGGTACCGGCGTAGCAGCGACGGTCAGGGTATCGGCCTGGGCCGAGAAGGCCGCAATGGCGGCAGCGACAGCAAGCAGCTTCTTCATTGATCACTCCTTGTGAGGGCCGCGACGGCCCCCGAACGGGTCGGCCGAGCCGACCCCCATTGGGGTTACTTACGGGAAAAATGCACAACCAGCCGGTCGCCGACACTTTGCAGGACCTGCACCAGCACCAGCAACAGCACCACGGTCACGACCATGACGTCAGTCTGGAAACGCTGGTAGCCGAAACGAATCGCCAGGTCCCCCAGACCACCCGCACCCACGACACCGGCCATCGCGGTATAGGAAACCAGCGTGATGGCCGTGACGGTGATCGCGGCGAAGATCCCTGGCCGGGCCTCGGGCAACAGGGCGCTGGTGATGATCTGGCGCGTGGTGGCACCCATGGACTGTGTGGCTTCGATGATGCCGCGATCCACTTCGCGCAGAGCGGTTTCGACCAGGCGGGCGAAGAATGGCGTGGCACCCACTACCAAGGGCGGAATCGCACCCGCCACGCCCAGCGACGTGCCGGTGATCAGCACGGTGATGGGGATCATCACGATCAACAGGATGATGAACGGCAGCGAACGCAGCACGTTGACCACTAGCGACAGCAAGGCGTACACGCCCTTTTGTTCGAACATCTGGCGCGGACCGCACAGAAACAGCAGCACGCCCAGCGGTAGGCCCAGCAGCACGGTGAAGAACAGCGAGCCGAACAGCATGATCAGGGTATCGACGGTTGCCAACCAGATTTCGGCCCAGTCGACATTGGCAAAGAAACTCAAGGCGTCCATCAACGCAGTACCTCCATATGAACATCCGCGGCCTTGAAGCGGGCAAAGGCCGCTTGCATGTCGCCGCCGATCAGGGCAAGCGTGAGCTGACCGTAGGGGACGTCCTTGATGCGATCGATACGCCCGGCAAGGATGCTGTAGTCCACGCCGGTCTCACGGGCAACGGTACCCAGCAGCGGCGCGTAGGTGGCTTCGCCCTGGAAGGTCAGGCGTACGATGCGGCCTGGCACATGGGCGAAGTCGTCGCGCTGTTCGCCTTCATCGACGTGATCGTCTTCCTGCACGAAGCGCTTGGTGGTGGGGTGCTGCGGGTGCAGGAACACATCCGCCACCGAGCCTTGCTCGACGATCTGACCGGCGTCCATCACTGCTACCCGGTCGCAGACGCGGCGGATCACGTCCATTTCGTGGGTAATCAGCACGATGGTGAGTTTCAGCTCCCGGTTGATCTCGGCCAGTAGCTGCAGTACCGAGGCGGTGGTCTGCGGGTCCAGCGCGCTGGTCGCCTCATCACACAACAGGATCTTCGGGTTGGTCGACAAGGCACGGGCAATGCCGACGCGCTGCTTCTGACCGCCCGACAACTGCGCAGGGTACTTGCGAGCATGGTCCGACAGACCGACCCGGGCCAGAAGCTCGACCACGCGTTTGTCGATCTCGGCACGCGACAGTTGGCCAGCAAGGGTGAGCGGCAGGGCGACGTTGTCTGCAACGGTCTTGGAAGCCAGCAGGTTGAAATGCTGGAAAATCATGCCGACCTGTTGGCGAAAGCCGCGCAATTGGGTGGCATTGAATGCGGTCACTTCTTCACCGTCGACGATGATCTTGCCGCCTGAAGGCTCTTCCAGGCGGTTGATCAGGCGCAGCATGGTGCTCTTGCCGGCCCCGGAATGGCCGATCAGGCCGAACACCTGGCCATCCTCGATCGTCAGGGTCGTGGGATTCAGTGCGGGAATTTCTCTACCGGCAACGCGGTAAGTCTTGTGTACCTGTTGGAACTCGATCACGTAGCGAACCTTGTGGGGCGCATGGAAATTGATTCAGCGGTGGGCTGGGGGCCGCATTTTAGCCTTTTATAACCGCTGTTCTTAGCATTTATTTTGCCTCTGACCAATCTGAACGCTATATGGCGACAGCTGGTCATCCCGATGGAACGCTCGCGCCTCTGCCCGAGTCACTAGCTGGACAAGCCCGATCGGGCGCCTGAAGACTGATGAGGAAAGCCAACCATGCCCAGCAAGAACAAGGATGCGCCGAAGCACAGCGAGGCCGCAGGTACCCAGACCCCGGATCGGGCCAATACCAATGCCAAGCTGCAGAGCCTGGAAGCAGACCGCAGCGATGCCACCGGGCAGGCGCTGCGCACCAACCAGGGTGTGCGCATCTCGGACAACCAGAACACCTTGAAGGCCGGCGACCGCGGCCCCTCGCTGCTTGAAGACTTCATCATGCGCGAGAAGATCACCCATTTTGACCATGAGCGCATCCCGGAGCGTATCGTCCACGCACGAGGCACCGGTGCCCACGGTTATTTCCAGAGCTATGGCTGCCACGCCGAACTGACCAAGGCCGGCTTCCTGCAAGACCCGGAAAAGATCACCCCGGTATTCGTACGCTTCTCCACCGTACAGGGGCCGCGCGGCTCTGGTGACACGGTACGTGACGTGCGCGGCTTTGCCGTGAAGTTCTACACCGATGAAGGCAACTTCGACCTGGTCGGCAACAACATGCCGGTGTTCTTCATCCAGGACGCGATCAAGTTCCCGGACTTCGTACACGCCGTCAAGCCCGAGCCGCACAATGAGATCCCTACCGGCGGTTCGGCTCACGACACCTTCTGGGACTTCGTCTCGCTGGTGCCTGAATCGGCGCACATGGTCGTCTGGGCCATGTCCGACCGTGCCATTCCGCGCAGCCTGCGCATGATGGAAGGCTTCGGCGTGCACACCTTCCGCCTGGTCAACGCCGAAGGCGTGGCCCACTTCGTCAAGTTCCACTGGAAGCCCAGCGAGGGCGTGCACTCCGTACTGTGGGACGAGGCGCAAAAGCTGGCGGGCAAGGACACCGACTATCACCGTCGTGACCTGTGGGAAGCCATCGAAACCGGCGATTACCCGGAATGGGAACTGGGCGTGCAGATCGTGCCTGAGGCCGACGAGCACAAGTTCGACTTCGACCTGCTGGACCCGACCAAGATCATCCCCGAAGAGCTGGTACCGGTCACGCCACTGGGCAAGATGGTGCTCAACCGCAACCCGGACAACTTCTTCTCCGAGGTCGAGCAGATTGCATTCTGCCCAGGCCACATCGTGCCGGGCATCGACTTTACCAATGACCCGTTGCTGCAAGGTCGCCTGTTCTCCTACACCGATACCCAGATCAGCCGCCTGGGTGGCCCGAACTTCCACCAGATCCCGATCAATCGCCCGGTCGCGCCGAACCACAACAACCAGCGCGACGCGATGCACCAGCATATCGTGCACAAGGGCCGCGCCGCCTACGAGCCCAACTCCATTGATGGTGGCTGGCCGAAGGAAACCCCGCCCGGCCCTCGCGATGGCGGTTTCGAGACCTATCAGGAACGCGTCGATGCGCACAAGATTCGCCAGCGCAGCGATTCGTTCGGTGACCACTTCTCCCAGGCGCGCCTGTTCTTCCAGAGCATGAGCCCGACCGAACAGCAGCACATCATCAAGGCCTACAGCTTCGAATTGGGCAAGGTCGAGCGTGAGCACATCCGCGCCCGCCAGGTGAATGAAATTCTCGCCAACATCGACCTGAAGCTGGCAGCCGCCGTGGCCGAAAACCTAGGCCTGCCAGCCCCTAAAGCCGGTACCGTCAAGGTCAAGGGCAGCCAGCTGGCCGAATCGCCAGCCTTAAGCCAGATGAACCACCCGGGCAAGGTTGGGATCAAGGGTCGCAAGATCGCTGTACTGATCGCCAACGGCGTAGATGCTGCCAGTGTCGACAAGATGGTCAAGGCTCTGGAAGCGCAGAGTGCTCGCCCCATGCTGCTGGGCCCGACCTCTGCGCCTGTGAAGGCCGCCGACGGTACGCAACTGCCTGTGGATGCATCGATGGAAGGCATGCCGTCGATCATGTTCGATGGCATCGTCGTACCCGCTGGCAAGGCGTCCACCGATGCCATGGCGGCCAGTGGCCTGGCCAAGCACTTCCTGCTTGAGGGCTACAAGCACCTCAAGGCGATGGTGCTGACCCAGGAACTGCTGGCAACGTTGGGTCTGAAGGAGGACAAAGGTCTGCTGACCGGCGACGACCAGAAGGCCATGGACGCGTTCGTCAAGGCAGTGGAAGGCCATCGCGTGTGGGAGCGTGAAGCGGCTGCCGAAGCGGTTCCTGCTTAAATCACTGATGTATCAGGGGCTGCCTCGCAGCCCCTGTTCACTGGCTTAGCGCTGGTGGGGAACCAGCACCACCTGAGCAGGCAGCGCGCGCTGGATATCGTGCTTCTGTTTCAGCTCGAAGGTGCTGTCGATCTTGCGAACACGCTTGGCCAATAATGTCTTCAGCCACGGCGCATCCGCGCTGCGTGGCACCTGGAACACCACATCGCAACCATAGTTGACCACGTCGGCGGCAATGTCATCGAGTTGCTGGCGCATGGCTTGGATGTTGGTGGTTTCCAACGCAATGACCGTACTGGGCGCACTGGGGTCGATCACTCGAGCCCTGGGCCTGGCTTCTGCAGCCTTGAGTGCGGCTTCGGCCTTGGCCAGCTCGGCCTTGCGCGCTTGTGAAACGGCATCACCGCCAGTAACCGCCGGAGCCTGTGGCATGAGTGCGCGCGCGCGCGCCAGGGCTGTGACCGCCGCGTTCACGTCACCCTTCTGCAGCATGATCTGACTGCGTTGCAGGTAAGCTTCGGCCAGCTCGCGCTGGTATTGTTCAATGCGGCCGTCGCCAGGCGACTGCGCTTGCAGGGAGACCAGTTGGTCTTCTGCGGTGGCCAGCTCGTTGCTGGCGATATTTTGTTGCAATTGCTGCCATGCATCAGGCTGGGCAGGCGTGCTGGCCTGTTCGACCGGTGCTTGGGAGCACGCGGCGAGGAACAGAGAAAATACGCCAACAAGCAGACAACGGGAGGCAAACGGCTTCATTCCTGCGGCTCTCTATTTGCGCAAAAAGCGAGCAAGTCTACACCCAGGTGCGCACGCTCGAAAACTGGTCTTACAGACCCTTAACTGCGCCGAAGGTTGCAAGGCAGGCCTTGTAAGCCTTTCGCTCACCGTTTGGGCAGGGCCAGACTCAGCAAGAATAGCACCGCAGCGCACACCACAATGGATGGGCCGGCAGGGGTGTCCTTGAACCATGACAAGGCCAGCCCGCCGCAGACCGCGACTACGCCGATGACGCTGGCGCCTACAGCCATCTGCTCCGGAGAGCGCGCATGCCGTTGTGCAGCTGCCGCCGGAATGATCAATAAAGAAGTGATCAGCAAGACGCCGACGATCTTCATGGCCACCGCAATGACCACGGCAATGAGCAGCATCAGCGCCATGCGCAAGGTTGCAACCGGTAGCCCTTCGACCGTTGCCAGTTCTTCGTGGACGGTGACGGCGAGCAAAGGGCGCCACAAGACGGCGATCAGTACGAGTACCAGGGCGCTACCGCCCAGAATCCAGGCAAGATCGGTCGGGCTGATGGCCAGCAGATCCCCGAACAGGTAAGCCATCAGGTCGATGCGCACGTCGTGCATGAAGCTCAGCACCACCAGGCCCAGGGACAAGGTACTGGGCGCCAGGATGCCCAGTAGCGTGTCGGATGCCAGAGGCTGGCGTTGCTGCAAGGTCACCAGCAGAATCGCCAGCAACAGGCAGCCCACGGTGACGGCCAACGTGGGGCTGACATCCAGCACGAAGCCCAGGGCCACGCCCAGCAAGGCGGCATGGGACAGGGTGTCGCCAAAATAGGCCATGCGCCGCCAGACGACGAACGAGCCAAGAGGGCCAGCTACCAGCGCGAGGGACAGACCAGCGAGCAGGGCGTAGAGAAGAAAATCAGCCATGCTTGCAGTGCGCTCCGTGGACATGGGGGGATGGGGCGACCACCGAACCGTGCAGGTCGTGGCTGTGGTCATGATGATGGTGATAAATGGCCAGGCTCGGTGCGGTCTGGCCGAACAGTTCGACGAATGCCGGGTCACCGCTGACCTGCTCGGGATGACCGGAGCAGCACACATGGCGATTCAGGCACACCACCTGGTCTGTCGCACTCATGACCAGGTGCAGGTCGTGGGAAACCATCAACACGCCGCAACCCAGGCGGTCACGCAGTCGGGTGATGAGGTTGTAAAGCTCGGTCTGCCCTACCACGTCAACGCCTTGGACCGGCTCGTCCAGCACCAGCAACTGCGGCTCTCGCAGCAGTGCACGGGCCAGCAGCACGCGTTGCATTTCACCCCCGGACACAGTCTGGATCGGGCTGTCGATCACGTGCTCGGCGCCGACCTGCTGAAGCGCTGACAAGGCCGCCACGCGATCTACGCCGGGCACCAGGCGTAGAAAGCGCAGCACCGACAACGGCAACGTGGCGTCGACCTGGATTTTTTGCGGCATGTAGCCAATGCGCAGCCGGGGTTTGCGCCATACCGAGCCACGGTGTGGCTTTAGCAGCCCCAGCACGGCGCGGACCAATGTGGTCTTGCCCGCCCCATTGGGCCCAATCAGGGTGACGATCTGGCCCGGCGCGACTGCCAGGTCAATGCTGTCGAGCACGGCCTCGCCGCCATAGGTGACGCCGACCTGCTCCAGCCGGATCAGCGCGTCGCTCATGCCGCGTCCTTGCAGTTGCTGCACACGCCCACGACTTCGACGGTCTGGTTCTCGACCGTGAAACCCACGTGCCTGGCGCTGCCGACGATGGCATCGCTGATACTTGCCTGCTCCAGTTCAATGGCGATATGGCACAGCCGGCAAATCAGAAACTGCCCCTGGTGCGAATGCTCGGGATGGCTACAACCGATGAAGGCGTTCAGCGAGGCGATGCGGTGCACGAGGCCGTTTTCCAGGAGGAAGTCCAGCGCGCGGTACACCGTGGGCGGCGCCGCGCGACGACCATCCTGTTCGCTGAGCACCGCCAGGATGTCGTAGGCGCCCAGCGGTTTGTGGCTCTGCCACACCAGTTCCAGTACCCGGCGACGCAGCGCCGTCAGGCGCAGACCCTGACGGGCGCACAAGGCGTCGGCTTCGGCCAGGGCGCTGTGCACGCAATGGGAATGGTCATGGGGACGGTTGGCCAGCGGCGTAATGGACATGGGCAGCGACGATTCTGGATGGAGACGTTATTATGTTACCTGTTTCTGACGATTCGAGTACCTACCGTGGCCCGATTCCTTACCCTGTTTGTCGCTTTCATCGCATTTTCCGCCCACGCCGACGTGCGTGTGCTGACCAGCATCAAGCCACTGCAACAGATCGCCGCTGCTGTGCAGGACGGTGTCGGCAGCCCTGAAGTGCTGTTGCCGCCAGGCGCCTCGCCTCATCATTACGCATTGCGTCCCTCGGACGTGCGCAGGGTCGCGGATGCGGATTTGCTGTACTGGATCGGCCCGGACATGGAAGGCTTCCTGCCAAGGGTGCTGGGTAACCGCAGCAAGCCGACCGTCGCGGTACAGTCGCTGCCGGGCATGAAGCTGCGTCACTTCGGTGAAGACAGCCATTCCCATGACGAAGACCATGACGACCATGACCATGACCACCGCCCGGGCAGCCTCGATGCGCACTTGTGGTTGTCTTCGGTGAACGCCCGGGTGATCGCTGGAAAGATGGCCGCCGATCTCGCCAGCGCGGACCCTGCCAATGCCGACCGCTACAAGCGTAACCTGGCGGCGTTCACCCAACGCCTGGACGCGCTCGACGCCCGTATCAAGGCACGGGTAGCAGGCGTGGCCGGCAAGCCGTACTTCGTGTTCCACGAGGCCTTCGATTATTTCGAAGCTGAATATGGCCTCAAGCACACTGGCGTGTTCAGTGTGGCCTCCGAAGTGCAGCCCGGCGCTCAACACGTGGCCGCCATGCGCAAGCGGCTGCAGGAAGTGGGCAAGACGTGTGTCTTCAGCGAGCCGCCCTTGCGCCCTCGGCTGGCCGAAACCCTGACAGCCGGTTTGCCGGTGCGCCTGGCCGAGCTCGATGCGCTTGGCGGCACCGATCCGGTAAATGCGCAAGGCTACGAGCGCTTGCTCGACAAGCTAGGAAGCGACCTGGCGAGCTGCCTGGAGCAGTTGTAATGGTATGAGGTGGCGGCATGCCTGGGTTGAGCGCCGCCTGGGCAGCGCCTGATTCCCATGGGCAGACGCAGGGCCTGCCGACAGGATTCGGGTCAGAGGGCGAACGGCAGCTTCACGGCCACCTGCTGGCGCTGCGCCAGGCGCACTTCGAATTCGCTTGGGTCGTGGATCATCACGTCCATGCCGGCGAAGGACTCTGCCGCGATCAGGCGAGACAGCCAGAACCGCACGCAGGCAACGCGCAACATCTGCGGCCAGAGTTCAGCTTCGGCTGCCGTGAATGGCCGCAATGCGGCGTAGGCAGCAAGCAAAGCCTGGGCGCGGGGTACATCGATGCCGGCCTGTGCATCCAGGCACCAGTCGTTCAGGGTAATGGCAATGTCGTACAGCATCGGCCCCGAGCAGGCATTGTAGAAGTCGATGACCCCAGACAAGTGGATGCCTTCGAACATCACGTTGTCGCGGAACAGGTCGGCATGCAGGTTGGCCCGGGGCAATGCCAGGATCTGCGCCTGGTAGGCGGCGATTTCATCCAGCGCCGGTTGCAGCAGGCTGGCCTGCTCGGCGTTCAGGCGCGGCAGCAGTTCGGCCCCGGCGGCTAGCATCCACTCAAGGCCTCGGTCCGTGCGGCGCTCGATGATGTGTTCGCGGGTGGCCAGGTGAATGTGTGCCAGCAGTTCACCGACCTGGGCACAATGCTGGGCATTGGGCGCCTTGATATGTTTGCCCGAGAGCCTGGGTTGCAGCAGCGCCGGCTTGCCGCACAGTTCGCGCAGGCCATGGCCGTCACGGTCACGAATGGCGTAGGGCACTGGCATCCGGGCCGTGTGCAGGGTATCGAGCAACTCGATGAAGAACGGCATGTCCTCGCTGGGCCCACGCTCGATCAGCGTCAGCACGAACTCCCCCTGTTCGAGGCTGACGAAGAAATTGCTGTTCTCGGTGCCGGCGGCGATACCCTGGAAATCGAGCAGACGACCCAGCTCGTAAGGTGCCAGAAAGGTTTCCAGCTCAGGCCGGGTCACGGGGGTGAAGACTGACATGATGAAAGATTGCCCATGCAGGCACTTCTGGCCGAAGTGCCGGGTTGATGTGAACGGTGCGCGTCAGATTACCACTCGAAGATCTTCCAGGACGGAATCAGCATGTCCGGCTGGTCGGAACGAATGAAATTGCCATCGGAGCCATCGGCGCGTACCAGAAAGTAAGGCTTGCCATGTTTGGGCGTGATCTTGATCGCATACAGGAAGCCGTTTTGGCGATATTCCTGGATGGTCTTGTCGCCTTCCGTGCGAATGGTCACCTCGGGATCGGCCGAGGGCGCGTCATCCGCCGCCAAGGTGACGACGGGCAGACCTGCCATCAGGCAGAGCAGTAACAGGCGATTGAGTGTACGCATGATAACCTAGTCCCTTTGTCGTCAATGATTCTGGCTATTCTAGCGCCGGACCCGTCGAAAAGGTTGATTCTGCTCATGAGCCAAGCGCCCCTCGTCCTCGTGGACGGTTCCTCCTACCTTTATCGCGCCTTCCATGCCCTGCCCCCGCTGACCACGTCCAAGGGTATGCCGACCGGTGCGGTGAAGGGTGTGCTCAACATGCTCAAGAGCCTGCGCAGGCAGTACCCGGACAGCTTGTTCGCCGTGGTGTTCGACGCCAAGGGCGGCACGTTCCGCGACACCCTGTTTGCCGACTACAAGGCCAACCGCCCCAGCATGCCGGACGATCTGCGGGTGCAGATCGAGCCGCTGCATGCCAGCGTCAAGGCCATGGGCTACCCACTGTTGTGCGTCGAAGGCGTCGAGGCTGACGATGTCATCGGTACCTTGGCCCGTAGCAGCGCGGCGCTGAACCGCCCGGTCATCATTTCTACCGGCGACAAGGACATGGCGCAGCTGGTCGACGGGCACATTACCCTGGTCAATACCATGACCGGTAGCGTGCTGGACGTGGCTGGCGTGCACGAGAAATTTGGGGTCGGCCCCGAGCACATCATCGACTTCCTGGCGCTGATGGGCGACAAGGTCGATAACATCCCAGGTGTGCCAGGCGTGGGCGAAAAGACTGCCGTCGGGCTGTTGACCGGGATCGGCGGGGGGCTCAGCGACCTGTACGCGAACCTGGACAAGGTGCCTGCGCTGCCTATCCGTGGCGCCAAGAGCCTGCCCGCCAAGCTTGAAGAGCACCGGGATGCGGCTTTCATGTCCTACGAGCTGGCTACCATCAAGATCGACGTGCCGCTGGACATCGAAGTCGATGCACTGGTGTGCGGCGAACCGGACCGCGAGGCGCTGCTGGCGCTGTACACCGAAATGGAGTTCAAGAGCTGGATTGCCGACCTGCAGCGCGATGCGGCTCGGGAGGGGGACCAACTGCCCCCGGTGGAGGCCCCGGCGGCCATGGTCGAAGCCCGCTATGAAACCATCCTTGATCAAGAACGCTTCGACGCCTGGCTCGAGAAGCTGCGCCAGGCACCGCTGTTCGCGTTCGATACCGAAACCACCGGCCTTGATGCCCAGCGCGCCCAGCTGGTAGGGATTTCCTTTGCCGTCGAGCCCCATGAAGCGGCCTACGTCCCTTTGATGCACGACTACGAAGGCGCCCCTGTCCAGTTGGATCGTGAGGCCGTCCTGCTTGCGCTCAAGCCCCTGCTGGAGGATCCGGCAAAAGCCAAGGTGGGCCAGAACGCCAAGTACGACATCAACATCCTTGCCAACGGTTCGCCCGCGATCCAGGTGCGGGGTGTGGCCTATGACACCATGCTCGAATCGTACGTGTTCAACTCGACGGGCACGCGGCACGACATGGACAGCCTGGCGCAAAAGTACCTTGGGCACACCACCATCGCTTTCGAGGACATTGCGGGCAAAGGTGCCAAGCAGCTGACTTTCAATAAGATTCATCTGGACAAGGCTGGCCCCTATGCGGCCGAAGATGCCGACATCACCCTGCGCCTGCACCAGGCGTTGCAGGCGCACATGGCCAAGACGCCCAGTGTGCAGCCGGTGCTCATGGACATCGAAATGCCGCTGGTGCCGGTGCTGGCCAAGATCGAGCGCCAGGGCGCGTTGGTCGATGCGGCGCTGTTGCACGTCCAGAGCGGCGAGCTGGGTGTGAAGATGGCCGAGCTGGAGCAGCGGGCCTTCGAACTGGCGGGGGAGGAATTCAACCTGGGTTCGCCCAAGCAGCTGGGCGCGATTCTGTACGACAAGCTGGGCATGCCGGTGATCAGCAAGACGGCCAAGGGCCAGCCATCGACGGCAGAAGCCGTACTGGACGAGCTGGCCGAACAAGGGTATCCACTGCCTGAAGTGCTGATGCAGTACCGCAGCCTGAGCAAGCTCAAGAGCACTTACACCGACAAGCTGCCAGGGCAGATCAACCCGCGCACGGGTCGCATCCACACGTCGTACCAGCAGGCAGTGGCGGCCACTGGCCGTCTTTCGTCCAGTGACCCGAACCTGCAGAACATTCCGATCCGTACGGCCGAAGGCCGGCGAATCCGCCAGGCCTTCATCGCAAGCCCTGGCTACAAGCTGCTGGCCGCCGACTACTCCCAGATCGAGCTGCGCATCATGGCGCACCTGGCCAAGGACGAAGGCTTGCTGCACGCCTTCCAAAACGATCTGGACGTGCACCGTGCGACGGCAGCGGAAGTATTCGGCGTCGCGCTCGAACAGGTTACCCATGACCAGCGGCGCAGCGCCAAGGCGATCAACTTCGGGCTGATCTACGGCATGAGCGCTTTTGGCCTGGCCAAGCAGATCGGGGTGGACCGCAAGCAGTCCCAGGACTACATCGATCGTTACTTCACCCGCTATCCAGGGGTGCTGGCCTACATGGAACGTACCCGTGCCCAGGCCGCAGAGCAGGGGTTCGTGGAAACCTTGTTCGGTCGCAGGCTCTACCTGCCTGATATCAACGCCAAGAACCCAGCCTTGCGCCGAGGAGCCGAGCGCACGGCGATCAACGCGCCGATGCAAGGCACGGCCGCCGATATCATCAAGCGTGCCATGGTCAACGTGGACAACTGGCTGACCGAAAGCGCACTGGATGCGCGGGTGATCCTGCAGGTGCACGACGAACTTGTTCTCGAGGTGCGCGAAGACCTCGTGGACCTGGTGAAAGATGAAATTCGAAAGCATATGAGCCAGGCGGCGCAGCTGGATGTGCCGCTGCTGGTCGAGGCCGGTGTAGGCGCGAACTGGGACGAAGCCCACTGATTGCACGGGGCAAAGGGGCGTTGTGTGGCGATTTGTCGTTACAGGCGCCCCGGCCTGTGTCCAGCTGTTTCATGAAACTGCGGCAAATAGTTCCAGGCCCCAGGAACTAAAGCAGTGAACTGCAACTCAGAGTACCTGAATGGCTGGTGAAGCCGTTCGATGCTCCTATGTTGTGTTAAGTGTTGGCAGATATCCGGACCCCGCCCTAGCGGTCCGGGCTTGGACCCCGAACTTCCCCCTCCCCATACGAAGTCCGGGGTTTTTTTTGCCTGAAATTTGCCTGATGCGGGCCTTCGCCCTCAGGCGGCAGGCTTGTCTTCGAGCTCCATCCAGTCGGCCAGCACGCGGTAGGCGTCTTCAAGGCCCAGGCGCTTGGGGGCCGAGAACAGTTGGATGGTCACGCCTTCGCCCCAGCCTTTCCTGATCTCCGATTGCACCTTGAGCAAGGTGTTCTTGGCGGCGCCGTGGGTGAGCTTGTCGGCCTTGGTCAGCAGGATGTGCATGGGCATGCCGCTGGCCTTGGCCCAATCGAGCATCATTTTGTCGAAGTCCGTCATCGGGTGGCGGACATCCATCATCAAGATCACGCCACGCAGGCATTCGCGGCTACCCAGGTAAGCTTCCAGGTGGCGCTGCCAGTGCTGCTTGAGGGGGATGGGCACCTTGGCGTAGCCGTAGCCTGGCAGGTCGACCAGGCGGCGTTCGTCATCCAGGCTGAAGAAGTTCAGCAACTGGGTACGGCCGGGTGTTTTCGAGGTACGGGCCAGGCTGGCATGGGTCAGCGTGTTCAGTGCGCTGGATTTGCCGGCGTTGGAGCGGCCGGCGAAGGCCACCTCGTAACCCTGGTCGTCCGGGCATTGTTCGACCTTGGCAGCGCTGAGGGCGAATTTGGCTTTCTGGCACAGGCCGAGGATGGGGTTCTTGACTTGCATGGGATATCCGATGTGGTGATGCCAGCCCCCTGTCGAGCGGAGCCTGGCAAGCGGTGTCGTTTCCGTTTGGGTGGCGGAAGTATATAATGCCCCAGTTTTTGTGTGCTCATTCTCCCGGCTTTGGGGGACGAGCATGGGGTGTCGAACATGAGCTTGCGCATTAGAACGCAGCGCGGCCCCCAACCCTGAACGTCATGGCGCAATACGCAATGGCCGCTTGCTGTCGGTCTGTTCCTGCCGGTTTTCAGCGCACAGGCTACACAGGATTCCGAGGTGTTGTACAACCGCGTGTGTGCGGGGGGTACAGCGAACGCCTGCTCCATGAGCCCAGACGGGCGATCGGGCAACCCGAATCCTGATCTGGCGCAATGCATGAATAGCTCGGCACGGCACAATGCTCAGGGTTTCAAGGCTATGCCGCCGCGTGGATTGTGCATGGACTGCAGTGCCGAGGACTACCGTCTGGTCATCCTTTGGATGAATGGCAGTCCCGATACATAACATTTCACCCCTAGCCGTGTTGGATTAGCTGATGAACAAACTAGTCGTGAGTCTGCTGTTGAGCCTGGGTGTCGCAGGTGCGGCCACTGCTGCGCAGCCCGTCAAAGGCGATGCCGCCGCAGGTCAGGCCAAGACGGCCGTCTGCGGGGCCTGCCACAACCCAGATGGCAATAGCCTGGCACCGAACTTCCCCAAACTGGCAGGTCAAGGCCAGCGCTACCTCGAAAAACAAATGCACGACATCAAGTCCGGCAAACGCGTCGTGCTGGAGATGACCGGCATGCTGGCCGGCTTCAACGACCAGGACCTGGCCGACATCGCGGCGTATTTCGCCAGCCAGAAAGGCAGCGTGGGTGCAGCCGACCCTGCGCTGGTCGAGCGTGGGCGTGCGCTGTTCAACGGTGGCGACCTGGACAAGGGCATGCCGGCCTGCACGGGCTGCCACTCGCCTGACGGGGCAGGTATCGCACTGGCCGGGTTCCCTCACCTGAGCGGGCAGCATGCCCAGTACGTGAGCAAGCAGCTCACCGACTTCCGTGAAGGCAACCGCACCAATGATGGGGATGCCATGACCATGCGCACCATCGCCGGGAAGCTCAGTAACCATGACATCGAGGCCTTGGCCAGCTACATCCAGGGCCTGCATTAATGCCGGGTTAATGTTGCAAGCCAAAGATGAAAGGGCGGCGCGGCTGCCCTTTTTTTTGCCCGCAGCCGTTACACTACAGAACTAGAGCCCTCCCCGGCCTGTCTCAATCCAGGTCGTGCCGTGGCGACCCATGACTGCTCAGGAGTAAAGCATGCGTAAACTGATTCTCAGCGCTGCGCTGGTCGCTGCCAGCGTACTTGGTATGACTTCCGTCCAGGCCGCAGAGCCTGTAGCCGGCAAGGAATATGTCGAGCTGAGCAACCCGGTTCCGGTTTCCGTGCCTGGCAAGATCGAAGTGGTCGAGTTGTTCTGGTATGGCTGCCCGCATTGCTATCACTTCGAGCCTGTCATCAACCCTTGGGTCGACAAGCTGCCCAAGGATGTCAACTTCAAGCGTGTGCCGGCCATGTTCGGTGGCCCTTGGGATGCCCATGGCCAGATGTTCCTGACCCTGGAAGCGATGGGCGTCGAGCACAAGGTGCACGCGGCGGTATTCGACGCCATTCAAAACCAGCGCAAGCGTCTGACAAGCCCAAAAGACATGGCCGATTTCCTGGCAACGCAAGGTGTGGACAAGGCCAAGTTCCTGGCTACCTACAACTCCTTCGCCATCAAGGGACAGGTCAACCAGGCGAAAGAACTGGCCAAGAAATATGAAATCACTGGCGTTCCCAGCATGGTGGTTAACGGTAAGTACCGCTTCGACCTGGGCACCGCTGGTGGGCCAGAGGGTGTCCTCAACGTGGCCGACCAGTTGATCGACAAGGAGCGCGCTGCCAAGTAGGCAGCGCACCCATGCCTCGCCTACGGGCCACGCGCGGCGTTGCCCTGCCCCAGCCGCAGGTCAACGAGCATCACCTGCAAGCCCCCGGTTTGCCGGAAGATGGTCGTCTGCGGCTGCTTAGCTTCAATATCCAGGTAGGCATCAGTACCGAGCGTTATCGGCATTACCTGACGCGCAGCTGGCAGCACCTGTTGCCGCACACTGGCCGAGCCAGCAACTTGCAGAAAATCGGTAAGTTGCTTGGGGACTTCGACCTAGTGGCCCTGCAAGAGGCGGATGGGGGCAGCATGCGCTCGGGCTATGTCAACCAGGTCGAGCATCTGGCCCAACTGGGTGCCTTCCCCTACTGGTACCAACAGCTCAATCGCAACCTTGGGCGCTTCGCCCAGCACAGCAATGGCGTACTGAGCCGTCTGAAGCCTCATCAGCTCGAAGATCACCCACTGCCTGGCCCAGCAGGGCGCGGGGCTATCCTGGTGCGCTTCGGCGAGGGTGAGGACGCGCTGATCGTGGTCATGATGCACCTGGCATTGGGCGCCAAGACCCGCGCACTGCAGCTGGCCTACATCCGCGAACTGATCGGCGGGTACCGCCATCAGGTGTTGATGGGGGACATGAACACCCATGCCACCGACCTGCTCGAGCACTCACCCTTGCGCGACCTTGGCCTGATCGCGCCCCAGGTGGAGGCCACCTTCCCCAGTTGGCGACCACAGCGCTGCCTGGACCACATCCTGCTCAGCCCGAGCCTTACCCTGGAAAGGGTCGAGGTGCTGGCCCAGCCGATTTCCGATCATCTTCCCGTGGCCGTCGAGATCCGATTGCCTGATGCATTGACTGTGGATACGCTGCCGGCCTTGAGCTGAATCAACTGACGCCTCGCTTGCCCTCAAGTGTCCCGGGCGCGCGCCGACAGTGTGTATCAGACAGCCCCAGTTGTATCACCCGTGCGGACACAGGCATGACCGAAGAAGCCGAGCGCTGGAAAGAAAAATACCTGATAAGCATTGAGCAACAGGAGAAGCTCGAACGTCGCTGGGAAGCGCGCCTGGACTTGCTGCGTCGAGGCCTGGTTCGCAGTACGTTGGCCGCCGAGGGCAGCGACAAGGTCGTCGACCAGTGCATGAAGGAAATGCGCGAGGTCATTCGCAGTGACAATATGGATGCCGGGCTTGCCGGCCTGATCCCCCGTCTTGAAAAAGCCGTACTGGAGTCTGAGCAGCGCCGCGAAACCCGCATGCACCAAGTGGGCGATGCGCTGACGGCGCTCGTCGATCAGTTGCAAGGCCTGCCGTTGAGCAGCGATGTCTCAAGGCCCTTGAAGAAGCTTGCCAAGCGGCTGGAGGCCGGCGTTACCCAGTCTCGTGATCTGCCGCCACTGCTGGGGGAACTCAGTGGTCTGCAAGGGCGTGCGCTGGCCGCGCTGGACAGGCCCGAAGGCGGATCGCGGGGCGGCTTTCTGCAGCGATTGTTCAAAGGCCGCGATGAACCGGCGCCTGTCGAGGCCGCCAGCGAGCAGGTGACGGGCCCCGCCCCTGTTGCCGCGCAACCCCTGGTACAGGAAGTATCTCTTCTGTCTCACCACGATGGGCATGAAGGCAACGATGCGTCCCCGTCGCTGATCGAGTCTGAACACGTGCCGGGTGTCGAGCCGCCACCCATTCCCCCGGCACCTCCCATGGCAATGGATACGCCATTGCGAACTGAAGCGGATGATGGCCCGCCCCCTCTGACTGATGTGCCGCTGTCTGATCAAGACGCCTATGCGCTGCCCTACGCAGTCGAGCCGCCCTACAGTCAGGTTGCCGCCCATATCGAGCAGACGCTGCTCGGTCTATTGGATGACCTGAGCCTGCCAGATCGCCACAAGGCGCAGGCGCAGGCGATGCGCGAACGGGTGGCGCGCGGTATGAACTGGTACGAGTTGATTCCTGTACTGGATGATCTTGCCGTGTTGCTGCTGGCGATCACCGACAGTGGCCAGCATGAGTTCGAAACCTATCTGCAATTGCTCAATGAACGGCTCGAAGGTTTCCACGGCCACTTGCAGGCCGCCAGTGCCGGTCACGCCGACAACAGCAGTGCAGCACGCCAGCTGGACACGCAATTGCGTGAACAGGTGGACGGGCTGCAAACCGACATGCAGGGCGCCGCAGACGTATCGAGCTTGAAGCACCTGCTCGAAAGCCGACTCGAGGGCTTGCTGATGACAATGGACCAGCACCAGCACGAGCGCGACCGCCGCGAGCAGGCGCTGGCTGGGCGCCTGCAGGGCCTGTCCGAGCGCGTGGCCAGCATGGAGCAGGAAGCGTTGGGTTATCGTGAGCACCTGGAGGAGCAGCGGCAAAAGGCATTGCTCGACCCACTGACCGGCCTGCCCAATCGTGCGGCCTGGAGCGAGCAGGTAGAGCGCGAAATGCAGCGCTGGCAGGAAAACGGCGGCGACCTGGCCATGGCGATTCTGGACCTGGATCATTTCAAGCAGATCAACGATGGCTACGGGCATCTGGCCGGCGACAAGGTATTGAAGATCGTGGCCGATCAGTTGCGCAAACGGCTGCGGGGCCAGGATTTCATTGCCCGCTTCGGGGGCGAGGAGTTCGTGTTGCTGCTGCCCGACACCTCGCCGGCGGACGCATTACAGGTCGTCGAAACAATGCGCCTTGCCGTAGAGGCCTGCCCGTTTCACTTCAAGGGAGAGCGGGTGGTAGTGTCCACGTCCATCGGCCTGAGCGCCTTCAGGCCCGGCGAGGTGGCCGATCAGGTGCTCAAGCGTGCCGACGCAGCGCTTTACCGTGCCAAGCAACGGGGGCGCAATTGCGTGGAGCAGAACTGACCGGGGCCTGGCAAGGGCGAGCGCAGATGCGGGGAGACCGTTATACTGTAGCGCTCATTCGCTGAGGCCACTGCCGTGCTTTCCACGCTGAAAAAAACACTGATCACCTTACTGCTGCTGACTGTCGCTGGTTGTTCGACGGGCTTGCGCATTGACCGCAGCCACCCGTCAGCCAACCACGACAACCGCATTCAGTTCGTGGTGCTGCACTATACCAATGCTTCGCTGGAGCGCTCGTTGGCGTTGCTGACCCACGGCGAGGTCAGCAGCCACTACCTGATCGGTGATGGCCCCGCCACTGTCTACCAGTTGGTGGATGAAAGCAGGCGAGCCTGGCACGCTGGCGATAGCCAGTGGCAGGGCAGAACCTGGTTGAACTCATCGTCCATCGGCATCGAGATCGTCAATGCTGGCTTTACCGATACGCCTGCCGGGCGGGTATGGCACCCCTACAGCGAAGCGCAGATCCAGTCGCTGATCGCGCTGCTCAAGGACATCGTCAAGCGTAACGGCATCGAACCACGGCACATTATTGGCCACAGCGACATCGCGCCACTGCGCAAGCAGGACCCCGGCCCGCTGTTCCCGTGGAAACGCCTGGCCGACGCCGGCCTGGGCGTTTGGCCTGACGCCTCTGCCGTGGCTCGCCAGCAGGCCTATTTTGAGGTCAATCCCCCTACTATTGGGTGGTACCAGCAGGCCCTCGCCCGGTTTGGCTATGCCGTCGAGCAGACGGGCGTGCCCGATGTCCAGACGCGGCACGTGATCGCGGCGTTCCAGATGCGCTTTCGACCTCAACGCTTCGACGGCCAGCCCGATGCGCAGACGGCCGCCATGCTCGAGGTGCTCAACCGCATGCCGTAAAGCGTTGACGGCTGGCAGTTTGGTCCTCGCCCAAGCGAAGCGCTAAACGGCAAAGGTAATTGTCCATTGAGTTGCTATACCTTGGTAATCAACTGGATGCCTTCGATGCCTGATCGCCTGACGGCCTTGCGCCAATTTTTCTACCGTCCCTGGATGCTTGCCGCTTTGGCGGCAATCGCCAGTGCCGCCTTGTTGCTGACCGCCAGCATCGCCATTGCGTTGCAGCAGATGAAACAAAGTGAAAGCGAACAGATGAATGCTCAGGGCGAGCGTTTTCTGGAGCGACTCGAGCAGGTGTTCGGGCAGTTGCGCGAAGGCGTGGACTTGTTGGAGACGCAGCCTTTGCGTGGCTGCGGCCCCGCCATGCTGACGGCCTTGCAGCAGATCGGGTTGAGTTCACGGTTCATCTACGAGGCGGCCTATGTCGACGGTGATGTCGCGTGTTCGAACCGAGGTGACGAGCGGGCTTTCGTGCCGCTGCGCCCGCCAGATATCAAGGGGCCGGTCTACAGCTATTGGCTCAATACCACCACCGAGCCCGACGAAAACCTTGCCGCGCTGATGCTGGGGCGTGGCCGGTTTCTGGTGTCAACCTCCCGCGGGCACCTGACCGATGTGGTGGATTTGCCCCCGGGCGGCAGCTTGTTGGTCGTGCTGGATAACGGTGCCCGGGCGATCCCGGTACTGGGCCCGCCCCAAGTGTGGCCACCGCCTTCTGTGTGGTCGACCAGCCACAAAACGCTGCTGGAGTTCAGCGACCGTCTGATCTATCGCATGCCCACCAAGTCTCCTGATTACCAGTTGGTTCTGATCGCACCACGCGCAAGTCTCCCCCTGCGCATGAATGGCGCCCTGTGGCTGCTGTTTCCAGGCAGCGTACTGGGTGCTTGTTGCATCGGCTGGCTGGTCTTGCAGTTGGCGCAACAGCGACGCTCCATGAGCTCGGAGCTACAGCAGGCGCTGAGTCGTGGCCAGTTGCAAGTGCTTTACCAGCCGATTTTCGAGCTCGACAGCAGGCGCTGTGTGGGTGCCGAGGCATTGGTGCGTTGGCGTCGGCCCGATGGCAGCTTGACCAGCCCTGAGCTGTTCATCCCGCTGGCCGAAAATACCGGGCAGATCCGTGAGATCACCGACTTCGTCCTGCGACGCGTCCTCGAACAACTCGGCCCGCTGTTGCGCTCACGGCCCATGCTGTACATCTCGGTGAACCTGGCGGCGTGCGACGTGATGGTTCCGCGTGTTGGGGAAGTGGCGGCACGCTTGCTGGCGCTGCACCGGGTGGCCCCTAGGCAGATCGCCTTCGAGGTGACCGAGCGCGGCCTGATCGATGTGGTGGTGGCGCGCGAAAACCTGCAAGCACTGCGCGCCCAGGGCCATCAGGTGCTGATCGACGATTTCGGTACGGGCTACTGCAGCCTGGCCTATCTCCAGACCTTGCCCGTGGATTGCCTGAAAATCGACAAGGCATTCATCGATGCGCTGGGCCACGATGCCGCCAGCAGCGGCGTGGCACCGCATATCATCCGCATGGCCCACGACCTGCATCTGCGGGTGATCGCCGAAGGTATCGAGCGTGAAGACCAGGCACTGCTGCTGCTTGGTGAGGGCGTGAAGTACGGCCAGGGCTGGCTGTTCGCCAAGGCCCTGACGGCCCGTCAGTTCGCCGAGCTGGTCACGCGGGATAAATTGCCACGGGGCAGACAGGCCTGACGCGCCTTGCGAGCATCAGACCGGCAGGGCCAGGTAGAACTGGGTACCTTCACCCGGTCGCGAGAAGACGCCCATGCGCCCACCGTGCAACTGCACGATTTCCTTGCACAAGGCCAGTCCCAGGCCGGCTCCACCTTTCTTGCGCCCTACTTGCACGAACGGCTCGAAGATACGGGCCTGCTGGCCATAGGCGATACCCTCGCCCGTGTCCTCGACACTGATGATCACGCGTTCGGCATGGCGCCGCGCATGCAGGCGGATGCGCCCGCCCTGTGGGGTATGCCTGACCGCGTTGTGCAGCAGGTTGTCCAACACACGGTCGAGCTGGGCAACGTCAGCCTGAATGCGTGGCAATGGCGGTTCCAGGGCCAGGACCAGTTCGATCTGCTTCTGGCCCGCCTGGTCGGCGAAGCGTAATTGCGCCCGCTCCAGCAGTTCATCGACGGCGCAGGGCGCCAGGTCGAGCTTTTGCAGGCCGCTTTGATAGCGGCTGAAGTTGAGCAGGTCATTGATCAACTGGGTCAGGCGCTGCATTTCTTCGCCGATGGTTTCCAGCAGATCGTACTCACGCGCTTCTTCGGGAAACTTGACCCGTTCGCGCAGCAGGCCGAACGCCATGTGCATACCGGTGACAGGCGTGCGCAGCTCGTGGGAGGCGCGGAGCACGAACTCGCTGCGCACCCGCTCGAAGGCACGCTGTTCTGTCACGTCGTGAAGCACCATCACAGCGCCCAGGATCGGGCCCTGGGGATGGCTGACGGGCGTCAGGCTATAGGTCAGCAGACGCGTTTCCTCGTCAACATCAATGTGAAGGTCGTCCGGTTGCCGGTCCAGACTGCCGCCGCGCAGCACCTGGCACAGTTGCTGTTCCAGCTCAGGTCGTTCCAGGGCTTCGGCCAGGCTGCTGCCAACACGGCTGTCGTTCCAGCCCAGTTGGCGTTGAGCAACCGGGTTCAAGTGCTCAAGCAAGCCCTGTCGATCGATGATCAGCAGGCCATCATCGATACTGTCGAGCACGGCTTGCAGCCGCTGCTGCCCGGCGAGCAATTCGTCGACATTGGTGGCCTGGTGCTTGCGCAGGGCGTCGGCCATGATCCCGAAGCGACGCGTGAGCTGGTTCAGCTCGCTAGCTTGAGTGATCGGGAGCGTGACATCGAAATTGCCCTTGCCGAGCTGATCGGCTGCCTTGGCCAGGGCCTCGATGGGCTGCCCGAATCGGCGGGCAATGTTGTGGGCAGTGATAAAGCCCAGAACCAGGACCACCAGGCCCATCAGGCCCAGCACGCCGCCGACCAGCAAGGCGCGGGCACGGCTTTGTTCTTCGCTGCGAGCGATGTTGGCCAGCGCTTGTTTGTGGGAATCGATCAGGTCGGTGCGCACTTGATTGAATGCGGCGCCCAGTGGCTGGTCCACGGCGAGGCTGCGCGAAGGCGCCGGGGTTGCGTGGTAAGCCTCCAGAAATGCCTGGTAGTGGTCGCGGGCTTCGCTGAACCCAGGCCGCTGGCCACCGTCGGCCAGGCTTTGGTCGAGCAGGTGTTGGAAATTGTCTTGCAGTGCTTGCAACTGATCTGGAGCCGTGTCCGTATCCAGCAGCAGAATGAGCTGCTCACCGAGGTTCTGGCGTAGCTTCAACCCCACGTCCAGCGAGTGATTGGTGTCGCGAACCAGCGCCTGTTGGGCCGAAGCCATTTGCAGGACGCTTACCAAGCCAAGCAGCAGCCCCAAAAGGGCGACCGTGACCAGCGCCGAGATGCTGAGAAAGAGCCGCGTGCGCAGCTTCATGGTCGGCCACTTCACAGGTTGTACTGCTTACGCTTGCGATACAGAGTCGACGCGTCGATCCCGAGGGTCTTGGCAGCTTGGTCGAGCGTGTCGCTGGCAGCCAGCACGGCGCCGATATGCGCGCGCTCAAGCTCATCCAGGCTCAAGGCGGCCCCTACACGCGGCGCGTTGCTTGCCGGTTGCTCGCCCATGCCCAGATGGCTGATCTCGACCTTTTCCTGGGGACAGATGATGCTGGCCCGCTCGATCACGTTACGCAATTCGCGAATGTTGCCCGGCCAGCGGTAATTGAGCAGCGCTGCGCGTGCCTCGTCGCTGAAGCCGCGTGCTGGCCTTGAGTATTCCTTGACGAAGCGGGCCAGGAAGCGGTCGGCGAGCGTGAGGATGTCTTCACTGCGCTCGCGCAGGGGCGGCAGGTGCAAGGTGATGACGTTCAGGCGGTAGAGCAAGTCTTCGCGGAAACGGCCCTCGCGCACCATTTCCTCAAGGTTGAGGTTGGTGGCGGCGAGGATGCGCACATCGGCCCGGCGGGTGACGGGGTCGCCAACACGCTCATATTCCTTGTCCTGGATGAAGCGCAGCAACTTGGGTTGCAGGGTCAGGGGGAAGTCACCGATTTCATCGAGGAACAACGTACCGCCGTCCGCCTGGTTGACGCGGCCAAGGGTGCTCTCGCTGGCGCCGGTAAAGGCCCCTCGCGTGTGGCCGAACAGTTCGCTTTCCATCAGCTCGGCATTGAGCGACGGGCAGTTGATGGTCACGCAGGCCTTGCGCGCACGCTTGCTCCAGCCGTGGATGGCGCGGGCCAGCTCACCTTTACCGGTCCCGGACTCGCCCAGGATCAGGATGTTGGCATCTGTGGTTGCTACCTGGCGGGCTGTTTCCAGCACGACCATCATGGCCGGGCTGTGGGAGTCCAGGCCATCCTTGGGCTTGCGCACTTCGCCTTCCAGGGCTTCCAGGCGGGCGGAAAGCTGGCGTACCTCCAGTTGCTTGGCTGTGGCCAGGCGCAACTGGTCAGGACTGCAAGGCTTGACCAGGTAGTCGGCGGCACCGGCTTGAATGGCATCGACCGCCGTGTCGATAGCGGAGTGGGCGGTCACGATGACCACGCGCATCCACGGTGCCTGAACACGCATCTGGGCCAGCACGTCCAGGCCATTGTCCTCGCCCAGACGCAGGTCGAGGAAGCACAGGTCGAACACCTGGCGCTGCAGCAGGCTCTCCGCCTGGGTGGCGCTGTTGGCGGTCGCCACGCTGTAGCCCTCGTCTTCCAGGCAGTAGCGGAAGGTGCGCAGGATCGCGGACTCGTCATCCACCAGCAGAATGCGGCCTTGCTTGTCCTGGGCTGATTCCATGTACCTGCGCTCCTTTGGGAAATATCTTTGTTTAGTGTGGGAAAAATCGGGCAAGTTGCATGGTCAATTCTGAAGGATTCTGCCCTTTGCACGCCAGCGGGTTGACCAGGAAGCTTGAAGACACCCGTGGGGCCGGCGATTTGCTTAGAGAGGTTGGTTGGCACATTGGTTGCGAAGAGTTTCAGATTTTGCCTACAAAAGGAGACTACGACATGCCTTTCCCCTTTCGCGCACTTGCGCTAGCGGTCAGTTTGCTGCCCCTCGCCGCTGTGGCCAGTGACGATCCTGTCCACGATGCTCGCCTGGAAGGTTCGCTGCAGACGGCGGTGTCCTTGAATCGGCTCCTCAATCCTTATCGAATCACCGTTAAGGTCGATGGGGCGTCGGCGCGTTTGGCTGGGGAGGTCGAGAATGAGGTTGAGCGACGTTTGGTCGAGGAAGTGGCTTTGGCGACTTCTGGTATCGAGAAGGTCGACAATCAGGTGCAGGTCAATCCTGAGCTGGTCGAGCGTCCACTGGCGTTGCGCGCTTATGCCCAGCGCACGAAAGACGTGACGCTTACGGCAGTCATACGGTCACGGCTGTTGTGGAGCCGCCTGACTGAAAAGGCACCCATAGAGGTACAAAGTGACAGCGGTGTCGTCACGCTCCGGGGGCGGGTAGACAACCCCGAGGCAAAGGAGCTTGCGGGCGTCGTGGCGCGTACGACCGAGGGGGTGTACCTGGTCAACAACCTGATCAGCCTGGACACCGCAGCCATGATCAAAGCTAAAGACCAGCCTGTGGATGCCCCGACCGGACCGCAGCCAAGCGATGCCTGGATCGTCGATAAGGTCCAGAGCAGTTACAGCTTCAGCCGCAACCTTGACGGGCTGAATCTGAAGGTGGTGAGCCAGGATGGCCTGGTCAGACTCTCCGGCGAAGTCGTCAGCCCGGAGCAGAAGAATATCGCGACGGACATCGCCAGACAGATCATTGGTGTGCGTGGGGTCGATGCCGACATGCTCAAGGTGGCAACCAAGGTTGAAGGGTGATCGTGCATTTCGCACGGCCCCCCAGGGGGCATCGTGCAGGATACGTGGTAGGTCCTAATGGTTCAATCTTTTAACTCGTTGAAAAATAAGGATATTTTCTAATTTGAAAGCTGGCACGCAGGCTGCAATTACTTGTTCAAGTCTGGACAAAAATCACAGCAGGAGAAGCCGGTATGAACCGCCCATCTGTCAACCGTTTGCACGTTACCGCCCTGCCACTGCGTCAGATCATGTCGCTTGGCATCGCGGTCATGCTGACTTTGGCAGCAGGGCTGTTCTACTACAGTGTGCAAACCGCCCGCCTGGCCGACCAAGTGGCGGCGCAAACCGCCCTGCTGTCGCAGATCCAGAACACCCGCGCCAGTAACCTCGTGCAAGCAGCCGAGCCGCTGCCATCGAAGGGCAAGGCCGAGTCCCCTGCAACCGTTGAACATGTCGTACCACAGGACCGTTGGGTGTTCTGATCACCCTGCTTTCGAAAACAAAGGAGAATCATCATGCTGAGCTGGGCTATCACTTTCCTCATCATCGCCATCGTCGCTGCAGTTCTGGGCTTTGGTGGTATCGCTGGCGCTGCAACGGGTATCGCCAAGATCCTGTTCATCGTCTTCCTGGTTCTTTTCGTTGCTTCGTTCTTCTTTGGACGCGGTCGCAGATGAGCAGGCTGTTACGCAATGCCGTAGCTGGCGTTCTGATGATGAGCGCCACTGCAGCAGCGCTGGCGGCCAATGATGGCCAGCTACGCGTCGATCAATTGCTGGGTAGCGACGCCGAGTACCGGGAATCCTGGCAGGACGCCGTAAAAGGCGAGGAACGCCTGCCCGATTGGGTGTTGAACCTGACGGGAAGTTCGCCTCAGCAGATGTCGGCGGTCACGGAAGACGGTGATAAATACCTCGTAGGCCCGCTCTGCGAAGCCGCGGACAAATGCACTTACAAGCGTTTGATCGTCGCATTCAGCTGGGACAAGGATGACGCCTACGGGATGCTGGTGGAGGTACCGGAAGGCCTGCCCAGCGACAAGTCGCCTACCCGCCATGCGCAGTATCGGTGGCTTGGCAAACCTGACGAGGGCATGAAAACCATGCTTCAGGAGCAACTCAAGCGGGACCCGAACTGGTACTGAGTCGCAAGACCGGTGTGGTTCAGGTTTGGCACTGTCATGAAATAGAAGCTGAACGGCCGTAGGCTTGCAGCCTTCTATGATGCGCCGCTCCGAGGAGGAGCAGCACATGACCAAGGGGCCGGGCTGTTTTGATCGCTACAGGATCGGAGTGGCCTAGGGGTACAGGGAGTGCCTCCACCTGTTGGGCCGGGTCAGGCAAGGCAGAATCGGAAGTTCCAGGTCAGTAGAGCCCTGAACGATCTTCAGGGTGGACCTGGCTTCCGAGGAGCCATCCAGATGGCAGTGCACGATGCACGAAATCCATCTGGGGACACATTTTGTCTCAACCGCGCGTCTTTTTTTTCGTGAGCTGTGCTATCTATATCAGCTGCGTTTGAAGCATTCGGATTGTCGAACAACCAAGCTTCTTTTACTTTCCCCTGCGACTATTTCAGCCGTCATATGGCGTTTATGTCTTGTTCGGGATTCCGAACAGCGCTTCGCAGGACGCCTATTCCCTTCTAGATACCCCACTTTCCCATGCTCAATCGGTATGGGGTATGCGTTTCCGGCATTAGATTTCCCTTCTTCCCATCGCAATAGTTGCGGCCTTTTTCGCCGACCGAGCCCTGCGCTCGTCTGCGCTGTCCTTACAACACGTCGCTAATCGGCGAATTCACTCCGGGCTTGTGTCCATCTGCTGTCCGGTTGCCGTTAGTCGACATGACCACTACAACAAAGGGTAAAGACATGAAGAAGGCAAAACTGAGCCTCGCCTGGCAGATCGTCATAGGTCTGGTACTGGGCGTTGCAATCGGCGCGCTCCTGAACCACTTCAGTGCAGAAAAGGCCTGGTGGATCAGCAACGTCCTTCAGCCTGCTGGTGATATCTTCATTCGCCTGATCAAGATGATCGTGGTCCCGATCGTGATCTCGTCGCTGATCGTGGGTATCGCTGGGGTTGGCGATGCCAAGAAGCTTGGCAGTATTGGCCTGAAGACCATTCTCTACTTCGAGGTCGTCACGACCATCGCTATTGTTGTGGGCCTGGTGCTTGCCAACCTGTTCCATCCGGGCGCGGGTATCGACATGAGCACCCTTGGTACTGTGGACATCTCCAAGTACCAGGCGACCGCCGCCGAGGTGCAGCATGAGCATGCCTTCATCGAGACCCTGCTCAATCTGATCCCGTCGAATATCTTCGCGGCGCTGATGCGCGGTGAAATGTTGCCGATCATCTTCTTCTCGGTCATGTTCGGCCTTGGCCTTTCGAGCCTGCAAGCCGAGCTGCGCGATCCTCTGGTACGCACCTTCCAGGCCGTATCGGAGACCATGTTCAAAGTCACCCACATGATCATGAAGTACGCGCCGATCGGTGTGTTCGCGCTGATCGCGGTGACCGTTGCCAACTTTGGCTTCAGCTCGTTGCTGCCACTGGCCAAGCTGGTGCTGCTGGTGTATTTCGCCATCGCCTTCTTCGCCTTCATGGTGTTAGGGCTGGTAGCGCGCCTGTTCGGTTTCTCGGTGATCAAGATCATGCGCATCATGAAAGATGAGCTGATCCTGGCCTACTCCACCTCAAGCTCGGAAACCGTCCTGCCACGGGTTATCGAAAAGATGGAGAAGTACGGCGCGCCCAAATCGATCTGCTCGTTCGTGGTACCCACCGGCTACTCGTTCAACCTCGACGGCTCCACCCTGTACCAGAGCATCGCGGCCATCTTCATCGCCCAGCTCTACGGTATCGACCTGTCGTGGAGCCAGCAGTTGCTGCTGGTGCTGACCTTGATGGTGACCTCCAAAGGCATCGCCGGGGTACCAGGCGTTTCGTTCGTGGTGCTGCTGGCCACCCTGGGTAGCGTGGGTATCCCACTGGAAGGCCTGGCGTTCATTGCCGGTGTCGACCGCATCATGGACATGGCGCGCACGGCGCTCAACGTGATCGGCAATGCCCTGGCGGCGCTGGTCATCTCCCGCTGGGAAGGCATGTACGACGCGGCCAAGGGCGAGCTGTACTACGCTTCGCTGATCGCCGAGAAGCCTGAAACTGCCATGGTGGGTGAAGCAGCCAAACGCTGAGGCCAAACCTGTTGGACCCAAAGCCCCGACCCGTCGGGGCTTTTTGTCGTCTGTGGCATCCATACTCACGGCGAGCCGCAGCCAGGGCAGTGTTCGATACGTTATGATTCGGGCATTTTCGGGGAGGTACGTGGATGCTCAACGGCTTATGGCTCGGCTTTTTCCTGGTAGCGGCCATATCTGCCATGGCTCAATGGCTGGTGGGTGGCAACGCCGGCATCTTCGCGGCCATGGTCGAAAGCATCTTCGCCATGGCGAAGCTGTCGGTCGAGGTCATGGTATTGCTGTTCGGCACCCTGACCCTATGGCTGGGCTTTCTGAAGATCGCCGAGCAGGCGGGTATCGTCGAGTGGCTGGCCAAGGTACTGGGCCCCTTGTTCGCACGGCTGATGCCCGAAGTGCCGCCTGGGCACCCTGCGCTAGGGCTGATCACCATGAACTTTGCGGCCAATGGCCTGGGCCTGGACAATGCTGCTACCCCTATCGGCCTGAAGGCCATGCGTGCCCTGCAGACGCTCAACCCCAGCAGCACCACGGCCAGCAACGCGCAGATCCTGTTCCTGGTGCTCAACGCGTCTTCCTTGACCCTGCTCCCTGTAACCGTGTTCATGTACCGCGCCCAGCAAGGCGCGCCCGACCCAACCATGGTGTTCCTGCCTATCCTGCTGGCCACCAGTGTGTCGACGCTGGTCGGGCTGCTGTCGGTCGCGGTGATGCAGCGTTTACGGCTATGGGACCCTGTGGTGCTGGCGTACCTGGTACCCGGCGCGTTGCTGCTGGGGGGCTTCATGGCCTTTCTCGGCACGCTGTCGGCAGCCGCGCTGGCCAGCTTGTCCTCGATCCTGGGCAACCTCACGCTGTTCGGGGTGATCATCGTCTTTTTGATCATCGGCGCGCTCAAGCGGGTCCAGGTCTACGAAGCATTCGTCGAAGGGGCGAAGGAGGGCTTCGACGTTGCCAAAAGCCTGCTGCCCTACTTGGTGGCGATGCTGGTGGCGGTCGGTGTACTGCGCGCATCCGGGGCGCTTGAGGTGGCGTTGGACGGTATCCGCCATGCGGTGAACTGGATGGGCCTGGATACGCGCTTTGTCGAAGGGCTGCCAACTGCCCTGGTCAAGCCGTTTTCCGGCAGTGCTGCACGGGCAATGCTGATCGAGACCATGCAGGCCCAGGGTGTTGACAGCTTCCCTGCCTTGGTCGCAGCGACCATTCAGGGCAGTACCGAAACCACGTTCTACGTCCTGGCCGTGTACTTCGGCGCCGTGGGCATTCAACGGGTGCGCCATGCCGTGGGGTGTGCACTGTTGGCCGAGTTTTCCGGTGTGGTGGCAGCGATCTGCGTTTGCTACTGGTTCTTCGGCTGACCGGCGTTTCTGGCGGTACACGATGCGCCGCTCATGAAGCGGCGGCATCCTCGACTACCTTGAAGCGCAGTACACCGATCACCTGGCCATCCTCAGTCAGTACCCTCACCTGCCAACGCCCTACCGGGTTGGGCGGGAAGTTCTGCTTGTGGGTCCAGGCTCGATAGCCTTCCTTGCGCCCACCGTGAATGTCTAGGGCGATACGGTCCACTTCCTGCCCGTCTTTCTGCCATACATGGTAGATCCGCTCATTCAGGCCGCGCGGCGCGTTGATGGCGGTGTAGGCGTAAAGGCCGCTGCTGCGAATACGGCTGGCAGCGATTTTATCCAGTGAATCTCCCGGCTCACGGTTAATGACCTCGGTGCTCACGGCGACTTCGGTCATCCACAAGGTGGCCGGCGGCACCCAGGAGCGCAACAACCAACCCCCGCCACCGACGGCCAGCGTGATTACCACCAGGGCGACACCGCGTCGCCAGTTGCTGACCGGAAAACTGCTGACCAGGCTCGGGAAGGACAAGGCCATGGCGATGATCAGGGCCAGCTTGAAGCTTTGCGCGGTGGTGAGGTGAAGGATGATCGGCAGGGCGGTCAGCAAGGCGGCGAACAGGGTCAGGGTGTGAAGCGCCATGAACAGCCAGCGCCGCGGCGCGAGCCAGCGGTAGTACAACGGGTCGATGATCGAGACCAGTCCGGCGCCGCCCAGCAAGCCTGTAAAGATCGACTGGCCGCTGTTCCAGGTGGTGGTGATGAAGAAAAACGGCAGTACGAAGAACAGGGATTCCTGATGGATCATCTGCGTGGCATAGCGCAACAGCGGCTGGGGTATTTCACGCTTGAAGGTCCGCGTGAACAGGCGGGTGAGCGTGCTTTCGAGCATCAGCCAGACCCAGCTGACCAGCAGCAGGACGGCGATCCAGCTGGCGAGGCCCGCCTGCCGGTCGACCAGGATGAAACTGCCTACACCTGATAGAAAACCACCCAAGGCAATGACGCCCGGATAGCGTTTGAGCAGTTCGATGATGCGCTGGGCGATCTTAGGTATTGGGGGCATGGGGCTGCAATGCTTGGGAGTGGCTAGGAGGCGGCCCTTGCATGCACGACGCGGGCATTGAAAGGATACCGCCGTTTCACACGTGCCGAGTAGCACCGCCTGGCTTGTCAGGGGCCTGTCGACGCCAGCGCAGAAGGCATGCGGCGAGCAGCAACCCTGCCAGCAGGAACGACAGGCCGTAGAGCTCATCGTACCCGAGCAGCGGTTTTTCGATACGAATGTAGCCTTCATGGGCGAGCAACTGTTCGAGCGCCTGGTTGGCTTGCTCCAGGCTCACGCGCTGCAACTGACGTACAGGGCTGGCGAAGCGGCCGTCGGTGTAGTCGTTCAGTGCGCCCCAGTAATAATCGGCAAGGGCACTGTTGCCCTGGGTTGCCCAACTTTCCTTGGCGATGCTCGCTTGCTTGATGCGGGCAAAGGTGTCCGGGTCCAGACCCTGCTCGCGCAAGTGATCGAACAAGCGCCGCATGACCTCGATCGCCCTTCCTATATCATCGCGCTCAAGGTCGGCGTTGAGGCTGAGCAGGCCGGTATCACCGAAGCTCTCGCGCTGGACCGAGGGCCCATAGGACAGGCCATTGCGCAGGCGCAGCTGGTCATATACTGCCCAGTCCAGGTAACGGGAGAGCAGATCCAGGGTGGCCTGGTGGTCGTTGTCCAGCACCGGCTCGATGAACAGCCAGTGGAGTTTGGCCGTGTCGCCCAGCCAGCCGTGCATCAGGTCGCGCCGTTGCTTGGCCTCTTGGCTGATCGATTCCAGGTCGCGGCGGTCTTCCGGCTCGGTGGCCGGGAGTTCGCCGAAGGTTCTTTCCAGGTAGGCGGGCAACAGGCGGTCCAGCCCACCCACCATGATCAGTGTCATGTTGTTGGCCGCGTACCAACGCTCGCGCAGGCCCTGGACCTGTTCGAGGGTCATGTCGTCGAGATTGGAACGCTCGGGGCATTTCAAGCCCAATTCCGTTGCCAATTGCTGCCCGGCGGGGTGACCGATGTCTTGCCGGTCCAGCCAGCGCTGTAGATGCCCGTAGTGGCCACCGTCCTCACGCTCAATGATGCGCTTGGCAGTCGCCAGGGCCTTGGCGTCGATCTGGGTGTCGCGAATGATCGACAGCAACAGGTCGAGTACCTTGCGCTGATTGCGTGCGGGCGCTTCGATCACGAACGTGGTGTCGGCATTGCCCGTGAACGCATTCCATTCGCCACCCAGTGCCTGCAGGCGCTCTTCGAGGCCTCCTTCGCCCGTGTCGTCCACCCCACTGAACAGCAAGTGCTCCAACAGGTGCGGCAGTTCTTTCTGGTCACAGCCGAAGTCGTCCAGGCCCACGCCCACGACCAGGCGAATAGACACATGGTCGCGTTCGTAGCCGTCCTTGAGGATGACCTGCAGGCCGTTGGGCAGCAGGTAGCCCTCCACGCGAGCGCGGTCCAGGGCAAAGGAGCAGAGGCTAAACATCAGCAGGCAGATGAACATCAGGCAACGCATGGGCGAGCGGGGGTCCTCAGGTCGGCGACATCACGGCAGAGGGGCTTCGTCCGGCACGCTGTCGAGCATCAGCCCGCCCGTGTCCGAGCCGCCCAGTACCACATAGGCACTGCTGCAGAACAAAGAGTTCAACCGCTTCATGTCGGCGATGAGCTCCAGGTGGATGGAGCTGGTCTCGATGCTCTGTACCACTTTCCGCTGCAGGCGGCTGACATGGGCATGGGCCAGGCGCCGCTCCTGGGCGCGAAAACGACGCTTCTCGCGCAGCAGCAGACGCGCGCTTTCCGGGTCGGCGCTGAGGAATACCGAGAGGCCAAGGCGCAGATTGGCCAGCAATTGCTCTTGCAACCCGGTCAGTTCTTCCAGCCCCATTTGGGAAAAGGCGCGTCGTTGGCTGGTCTTCTGCTGCTGGACTTTGCGCAACATGCGCTCGATCAGGTCGCAGGCCAGCTTGAGGTTGATCGCCAGCTCGATGATCTCAGCCCAGCGACGGTTGTCGTGTTCGCTGAGATCCTCGCGGGTCATCTGCGCCAGGTATAACTTGATGGCGCTGTACAGGCCCTCGGCATCCTCCCCAAGTGCACGCACCTGCTGAGGCAGTGCAGCCTGGGTGCCGCGCAGTGCGCCAAGCATGGCTTCGAGCAAGTTGTCGACGATATCCCCCAGGCGCAACGTCTCCCGGGCAGCATTGGCCAGCGCCAGACTGGGCGTTTCCAAGGCCGAGGCGTCGAGATGGCGCGGGCGTATCTGCCCGTTGTCGCGCTCGCGCTCTGGCAACAGGCTGTTGCACAGCCGTCCCATGGGCTTGACCGTAGGTAGCATGATCAGGCAACGGGCAGTGTTGTAGAGCAAGTGGAAGCCGATGACCAGCTCCTGCGGGCTGAAACTCAGTGTGTCCATCCAGTCCACCAGCGGGTGGAGCACAGGGATGATCAACAGCAGGCCGATCAGCTTGTACAGCAGGCTGCCCAGCGCCACGCGGCGGCCAGCAGCGTTCTGCATGCTGGTGCTGATGAACGCCAGCAGGCCGCTACCAATATTGGCGCCGACCACCAGGCCTATGGCCACGGGCAGGCTGATCACCTCGGCCCCTGCCAGTGTGGCGGTGAGCAGGACGGCGGCCAGGCTCGAATACGACACCATGGCGAACAATGCACCGACCAGGGCATCGAGCAGAATGTCGCCGGTCAGGGAGGCGAAAAGCACCTTTACGCCCTGGGCATGGGTGATGGGGGCAGCTGCCTGGACGATCAGTTCCAGCGCCAGGATGATCAGGCCCAGGCCGATGCCGACGCGGCCAAGTTGGCCAGCACGGGTCTGCTTGCGTGAAAGGAAGAAGATCACCCCCAGGAAAATCAGCAGGGGCGAAAGCCAGGACAAGTCGAAGGTCAGTACACGGGCCATGAGCGCGGTGCCCACGTCAGCCCCTAACATGATGGCCAGCGCCGGGGTCATGGCCATAAGGCCCTGGCCCACGAATGAGGTGACCAGCATTGCGGTTGCGTTGCTGCTCTGCACCATTGCAGTGACGAGAATGCCCGCGATGAAGGCCAGCGGACGTTTGTCCATGTTCTGGCCGATGATGCGTCGCAGGTCCGAACCGAATACCCGCAAAATGCCGGTTCGCACGATGTGCGTGCCCCACACCAGCAATGTGACTGCCGAAAGCAGGTTGAGTAGGGTCAGCATGACGAGAGCCCCCTGATTGCACCGGCCAAGCTGGCCAGTCGAAAAGACGTGGGCGCAGTGCTATTTGCACAGGCCTGTTCAAGCTTTAGTTCTAATATGCCGCTGCCGCCAGCTTCGCATGGCTGTCATGATTTTGAAACATCCGCGGCCAGGGCTGCGGGATGCGCAAAGGGCCCCGCAGGGCCCTATATTTCGTGACGCGCGTGGTTATTGACCCGGCACATCCTTGCGCAGTTTCACGGCCTCGTGTTCCTTGCCGGCTTTGCGTGCCAACGACGTACGCATGCGGATATTGATGGCTTCGACCGCCAGGGAGAAGGCCATGGCGAAGTAAACGTAGCCTTTAGGGACATGCACATCGAATGCTTCGGCGATCAGCACGGTACCTACCACGATCAGGAACGACAACGCGAGCATCTTCAACGAAGGGTGCTTGTCGATGAAGTCGGCAATGGTGCCGGCGCACGCCATCATGACCAGCACGGCGACGATGATTGCGGCGATCATCACCGGCACGTGCGACACCATCCCGACAGCGGTAATCACCGAATCGAGCGAGAAAACAATGTCGATGATCGCGATCTGGATGATGGTGTAAAGGAACTTGCCGCCAGAGCCCTTGGGTTCATCGGCGTTTTCTTCTTCGCCTTCCAGGCCATGGTAGATCTCCTGCGAGCTTTTCCAGAGCAGGAACAGGCCGCCAAAGAACAGGATCAGGTCACGTCCGGATATGCCCTGCCCCAGGACCACGAACAGATCGTCCGTCAGGCGCATTACCCAGGTGATGGACAGCAGCAGCATGATGCGGGTCACCATGGCCAGGGCCAGGCCGAAGATCCGGGTACGCGGCTGCATGTGCTTGGGCATGCGGCTGACCAGGATCGAGATCATGATGATGTTGTCGATGCCCAGAACGATTTCAAGCGCGGTCAGGGTGAAAAAGGCAACCCAGATTTCCGGGCTGGTCAGCCATTCCATGTGTTTTCCTTTGAGCGGTATAGGCAATGCGCCTGCATCGAGGCGCATTGCGGTGGAGAGAGGTCTGTTATCAGAGACTGCTGAACAGCGGGAAAATGCCCATCATCAGCGCGGCGAACATTATGCACAGGCACACCAGCACTGCCCACTTGAGCGTGAAGCGTTGGTGATCCCCGAATTCGATGCCGGCCAGGGCGACCAGCAGGTAAGTCGAGGGTACCAGCGGGCTCAGCAGGTGTACCGGCTGCCCGACGATGGATGCACGGGCCATTTCGACCGGGCTGATGCCATAGTGGCTTGCCGCTTCGGCCAGCACCGGCAGGACACCGTAGTAGAAGGCGTCGTTGGACATGAAGAAGGTAAAGGGCATGCTCACGATCGCCGTGATCACCGCCAGGTACGGGCCCAGGGCTTCGGGAATGACGGCCAGCAGGCTTTTGGACATGGCATCGACCATGCCGGTGCCTGATAGGATGCCGGTGAAGATGCCTGCGGCGAAGATCAGACCGGTGACCGCCAGCACGCTGCCGGCGTGGGCTGCAATACGGTCTTTCTGTTGTTGCAGGCATGGGTAGTTGACGATCATGGCGATGCTGAAGGCGATCATGAACAGCACTGGCAGCGGCAGCAGGCCGGCGATGAGGGCTGCCATCAATGCAGCGGTCAGTGCGCCATTGAAGTACAGCAGCTTAGGCCGGCGTGCCTCTGGATATTGCGAGACGCTGATGTCGCTGTGATCGACATCGTCGGTTGGCAGGTGCAGCTCGCCCAAGCGGGCACGTTCGCGTTTGCCGTACAGGTAGGCAATGGCCAGAATTGCCACTACGCCGAACAGCATCGCTGGGATCATGGGCACGAAGATATCGGAAGGGTCCACGTGCAAGGCGCTGGCCGCCCGCGCTGTGGGCCCGCCCCATGGCGTCATGTTCATGACCCCGCCGGCAAGAATGATGAGCCCCGCCATGATGCGCGGGCTCATGCCCAGGCGGCTGTACATGGGCAGCATGGCCGCACAGCAGATCATGTAGGTGGTGGCGCCGTCACCGTCCAGCGATACCACCAGGGCCAGCACGGCGGTACCTACCGACACTTTGAGCGGGTCGCCCTTGACCAGCTTGAGGATCTTTCGCACCGCAGGGTCGAAAAGGCCGGAGTCGATCATCAGGGCAAAGTAGAGAATGGCGAACATCAGCATGACGCCGGTGGGCGCCAGCTTGCTGATGCCCTCGAGCATCATGGGGCCGATCTTGCTGGCGAAACCGCCGAAGATGGCGTACAGAATGGGCACAAGGATCAGCGCGATCAAGGCCGACAGGCGCTTGGTCATGATCAGGTACATGAACGTGACGACCATGGCGAAGCCGAGGAAGGTCAGCATGGCAATACTCCAGGCGAGGCGCGACGAAAAAGAAGACGGTTCGGGCGGGTCAGCGTGCAGGACGCTGTGCGTGGAGTGGGTCGAACAAGACTGAGAGAAGTCGGGCACGGAAAGGCATCGGTATCACCATTGTTGTTGTTGGATGCGCCGGGCGGGGCACGTACCTCGCCCTGGCTGACCGGTCTGTGCCGGCAATGGGGCTATCCTATGCGCGCAAGCTTTCAGCCAGCTTTCGCTCGAACAAGGGTGACAAAAGGTAGGGAAGGCGCGTGAGTGGGCTGTGGTGGCCGCTACAGCTGCAGCCCACCCGCTGCCTTGTGCAATGCGCGAAGATGCTCTCCAATGTGCTTCACGTTGGCTTCGACTGCCGCTATCTGGCTCGCACGGGAAGGCTCCAGTAGCGCCCTCACCTCCTTGTCCAGGTTGGTACTCAAGCGCAGCAGCTGCGCCTGGCGTTCGCTGCTGACCTTTTCCAGGTGAACCCGCTCTGCTTGCTGCGGCAGCCCGTAGCCGGTGGTATCGAGCAGTTCAGCCGGGCGGCTCAGGAAACCGCTGTTGGCGAGCATCTGCTTGAGGGTGGCATCGGCCTTGTCGACGCTGCCATCCTTGAGCGCTGCGGCATTGAGGTAGCGTTGCTTGACCTCGTCCTGGGCCAATAGCAGTTGCCGTCGCAGGCCCGCCTGTTCCAGAAGCAGCAAGGCTGCACTGGTGCGCAGGTCAGCCTGGTCGAACCAGGGCTTGCGTTGTTCGGCGTCCAGGGCCAACCAATCCTCCACCTTGGTCTGCTTCACCGGCAGCTGCTTCTTCAGGACGTCGAACATGGCCTGATAACGGTCGCGGTACGAGTCGAAGCGGTAGCCCAGGCGCAGTGCCTCTCGCGGATCGTCCAGCACGCTGGTGTCAGCCAGCCCACGCCCGTCGAGCACGGCCAGCAGGCCATTGGGCATGATGCTGTCGAGGTCGTTGAGTTTTGGGTTGGCGGTACCGCTGCGCAGCAGCTTCAGCGATTCCACCGCGCAGTTATTGGACAGGAACCAGTAGTTGCCGTCGTAGCTCCAGTGCATCTCGGCGGCCTGGCGGACCAGGTTCTCGATCTCCTCTCGATTGAGCTTGAGCGGCACCGAGGCCAGGCTGCGCAGTTCGGTCTTGGTGTATTCATCGATCACCTGCCCCAGCGGCAGCACGAACAACCGCGAGGGGTAGACGCCGACCAGCCCATCCCAACTGGACAACTGGACGTCGTTGACGAAAGCGCGGTACGAGAGCACTAGGCTTTGATCGAGATCCAGGCGGCAGTCCGGGCCTCGTGGCCGGCCGGGTTTGCAGATGACCAAGCGCAGCATGCTGTGCCCCCAGCGGCTGACCAGGTTCTGGTTGGCCTCGGCCAGCAGGTAATCCACCTCGTACACCCGCTCGGGGTCGACTTCACCCAGGGGTTGGCGCGCGAAGTCGCTACCGGCATTGATGAACGGCAGGCCTTTGGCGCAGGCGTCTTGGGGTGGGCTCCAGCCAAAATGTTGTGTCAGGTACCGATTGAGCGCGGGGCGGCGACAGCCATAGCTAGGGTCGAGAAGGAAGTACTCCATATTGACCGCGACGTATTCCTTCGGGCTGCTCAGCTCGTAGCGGTCGGGGCTGCGCACGAACTGGCCGTTATGCTGTTCGCGTTCGCCGCGCCGGCCTACGTACTGGGGCCAGCCGGCGAGGTCCAACAGACGTGGGTCATCGCTGAGCGTGAACCGTCGCCCCGCCTGGCCGCGACACTCTCCGGGCAGGCCGATGTTCCCGACAGTGCCTTGCAGGCGGTTGCATCGAGTGAGCACGGCATGCTGTTGCCCCGGCCATAACCGGGCGCGGTCGTAGATATGAGTGAGCTCGTGCACCACGGTCGCCAACAGTTCGTTGCGCACAGTGCCATGGGGCCGATGCGTCAGCTCGGTGGTCGCGGTGCCGTCGGAAAGGCTTGGCAGTAGGCGCCGATTGAGCATCAAGCTGGATACCAGTGATGCCTGGCCGTAGGCGTCAGGCGGCATCTGGTCGCTCCAACTGACGCTGACGGTGCGATCAAGCCGCTGTTTGAACGAGGGTGGCAGGCTAGCCATCGCTTGGTTGAGCAGCGCCTGGCTGGCGCTGACCTGCTGCGGGGTCAGGTCGGCGGTTTGCAGGTCAAGGTGCAAGTCTGCGAGCGCGGGCGTGCCAAGCAGTGTCAGAAGGCCGCCGAACCACCCGGCACGCAGTAACTTCACAGCGCGAGAATAGCTTCGGCCAATACCTGGTCACTGGCATCGCGTGCCTGCGGTACACGCTCGCGCAACGTCGTGAACGCCGCTTCCAGTTGCGCGCCACGGATATCGCCGTTACTGGCTACGAAGCTGGCTGCATCGTCGTGAGCTTCACGTACCACTTTGGAATCGCGAATGGATGTCGTGGTATCTGACGTGAAGTCGATCGAACGGCCAAAGGCGCGCACGATGATGTTGCTGGTGGCCACCAAGGTCTGGGCCTGGGCCAGGTCGGCCAGCAGAAACATGCCGAGAGTAGCGGCAATCAGCGGTTTACGCATGGAGCATCTCCGAAAATACTGGGAGGAAAAGGATACTCATTCGACGAGGATTGCTCGCGCCAGTTCCAGGTCGCTGGCAGAGCGCGCGGGTTTATGCACGCGAATGGCTTCAAGGGCTGCCTCAAGCCGTGCGCCGCGCACACGACCGTCGGTGGCAACGAACACTGCCGCATCGTCGCGCGCTGCGCTTATGAGCTTGCGATCAAAAGGTGCAGTGGTGACCTGGGTCGTGACGTAACCCGAGATCACCAGGCCTTGGGTAGTGGTGTCCAGCGCGTGAGCCGTGGCTATGCCTGCGATCCAGAGCAGGGGTAATAGCAGAAAACGCATGAGCGATCAGCTGGGGGCGGCCTGCTGACTCAGAGAGCCAGGATGGCTTGAGCCAGCTGCTCGTCGCTGGCGTGCAAGGCAGGTGCCTGGGCACGGATGTGAACCAGCGCGCTTTCGAGTTTGGCGCCTCGGATGCTGCCCTGGCTGGCGACGAAGCTGGCGGCGTCGTCGCGGGCTGCTTGCACGATTTTGTTGTCGCGCAAAGATGAAGACGCATCGGAGGTGGCGTTGGTAGAGGCAGCGACGCCTCGTACCACGGTGTCGGTGGTGACGACGAAACTGCTGGCACTGGCTGTACCAGCCAGGCCAAGCATCAGCGCAGCGCCAATGAGGTAATTACGGGTCATGAACGTTAGCTCCTGGTGTAAGGAAATCCAGCTGGGAACGTGGGCAAGGCCCTTGCCTTGGGTATGACAGTCGGTTCTACCAGACAGTTAAGCGAAGCGTATCACGCTGTGCTGTATCAAGATGTTAATGATAGAGCGCCGCTCAACTGTTATGCCTGATAAATAAATTGAAGGAACTGTACCGTTCGTGCGAATTTTCTTTAAAGCAGAAGCAAAAAACCCGTCGCAGGGCCCTGCGACGGGTTTTTGAGATTAACGCTGCCAGTCAGGCTGGCCCAGGCGATTAGCGCCAGAAAGGCTTGCTCAACTCTTCGTAGCGCTGCGATTCGCTGATACCGGCGTCTGCCAGCAGGCGTGCATCCAGGCGAGCCAGTTGACGACGGCTGGCCATACGACGCTGCCAAAGCAGCAGAGTGGAAGCTACGCGCAGGGGGAACGAAGCGTTGGATTGCTTGGCGGTGCTTTCAAAAACCAGACCGGAACTGAGGGTACGTTCCATGATGATCATCCTTCCGCTTATGGCGGCATTAGATAGTGATTTAACTGATGCCAATGATCCTCCCCTCTTGTCCATAACAGTAGATACAGTTGCAGGTAAAGACGGCAAGCCAGTTAACTGTGTAACGCTACTGTTGCACTCGAAAGTGACTTAACTGTACTGGTGCGCACAAATATGGTGCAAGTTTATACAATTTGCTTGGCTCGTTGACAGGCTTGAGTGTAAAAACCAGTACAGTAGTACAGTTTTATAGAGTCTTGCTGGTATCTGTTTCGTTGAGCACGCAAAAAAGGGTCGCTAAGCGACCCTTTGAGGTTTGTGCGTACTTCAGAGCGTGTTACAGGGCAAGCATGCGACCTGTTTCTTCGAGGTTTTCATGCCATGCCAGCGCTTCACGCAAGATGTGCGGCGTGTGCCCGCCCCGCAGGCAAGCGCGCTCGAAGTAGTCGTTCAAGGCCGCGCGATAGTCCGGGTGCACGCAGTTGTCGATGATCGCCCTGGCGCGTTCCCGAGGAGCCAGGCCGCGCAAGTCGGCCAGACCTTGCTCGGTGACCAGAATGTCCACGTCATGCTCGGTATGGTCCACATGGCTGACCATAGGGACCACACTCGAGATGGCGCCGCCCTTGGCAATCGACTTGGTCACGAATACGGCCAGGTGTGCATTACGGGCGAAGTCGCCGGAACCCCCAATGCCGTTCATCATTCGGGTGCCGCAGACATGCGTGGAGTTGACGTTGCCATAGAGGTCGAATTCCAGGGCAGTGTTGATACCGATGATGCCAAGGCGCCGAACCACTTCGGGGTGGTTGGAGATTTCCTGCGGGCGCAGCACCAGCTTGTCCTTGTACTTTTCCAGGTTGCCGAACACGTCGGCGTTGCGGCGACTGGACAGGGTGATGGAGCTGCCGGAGGCGAAGCGCAGCTTGCCCGCATCGATCAAGTCGAAGGTGGAGTCCTGCAGCACCTCGGAGTACATGGTCAGGTCTTCGAACGGCGAGTCGATGAGCCCGCACATCACGGCGTTGGCAATGCTGCCGATCCCCGCCTGCAAGGGGCCCAACCGGTTGGTCATGCGCCCTGCTTCCACCTCTTTCTTCAGGAAGCTGATCAGGTGGTCGGCAATGCCTTGGGTTTCGTCATCGGGTGGCAGCACTGTCGAGGGCGAATCGGGCTGGTCACTGATGACGATGCCCACGATCTTGGCAGGGTCGATGGCAATGGCGGTACTGCCGATGCGGTCGTCGACCTTAACCAATGGGATGGGCGTACGAGTAGGACGGTACGTAGGTATATAGATGTCGTGCAGCCCTTCAAGATTCGGGTTGTGCGACAAATTGATCTCGACGATCACTTTCTTGGCAAAGATCGCAAAGCTTGCCGAGTTGCCAACCGAGGTGGTCGGCACAATATGCCCCTGCTCGGTGATGGCCACCGCTTCGATCACGGCGATGTCGGGCAGCTTCAGTTGCTGGTTGCGCAGTTGCTCGACGGTCTCCGACAGGTGCTGGTCGATGAACATGACCTTGCCATCGTTGATGGCCTTGCGCAGCGTACTGTCCACCTGGAATGGCATGCGGCGGGCCAGTACACCGGCTTCGGTCAGCTGTTTGTCCAGGTCGTTGCCAAGGCTCGCGCCGGTCATCAGGCTGATTTGCAGTGGCGACTGTTTGGCGCGTTCGGCCAGCGCGTGGGGGACGGCCTTGGCTTCACCGGCGCGGGTGAAGCCGCTCATGCCGACGGTCATGCCGTCCTCGATCAGGCCAGCGGCGTCGGCCGCACTCATTACCTTGCTATGCAGGGAGGACAAGCGGATGCGATCACGGTACATGGATTGTTATCTCGGGCTACTAAGCTACTGCAGCGCAGTCTAGTGATTTAGACCGGTGCCGTCCCGCGACCATGGTCGTATTACCCTCGCCGCTTCATGGCCGTTGATCCGGATCAATAATTTAAAAAGCCCTGGCCGTTACCGACCAGGGCTTCTTGTTCACAGGGTCAGAACCGAACCTGCCTCACTCCACGGCCTTGACCATGTCTTCGATGACCTTCTTGGCATCGCCGAATACCATCATGGTCTTGTCGAGGTAGAACAGCTCGTTGTCCAGGCCGGCGTAGCCGCTGGCCATGGAGCGCTTGTTGACGATGATGGTCTTGGCTTTGAAGGCTTCGAGAATCGGCATGCCGGCAATGGGTGACTTGGGGTCATTCTTGGCGGCCGGGTTGACCACGTCGTTTGCGCCCAATACCAGGACTACGTCGGCCTGGCCGAACTCGGCATTGATGTCTTCCATCTCGAACACTTGATCGTAGGGTACTTCGGCTTCTGCCAACAGCACGTTCATGTGCCCGGGCATGCGTCCTGCCACCGGGTGAATGGCGTATTTGACGGTAACGCCGTTGTGCGTGAGCTTCTCGGTCAGTTCCTTGAGTGCGTGCTGGGCGCGGGCTACGGCCAGGCCATAGCCGGGAACGATGATCACGCTGTCGGCGTTGCTGAGCAGGAAGGTCGCATCGTCGGCCGAACCGGATTTCACCGGGCGCTGCTCCGTGGACCCTTGGGCAGCGCCAGCTTCGGCATCACCACCAAAGCCGCCCAGGATGACATTGAAGAACGAGCGGTTCATGGCCTTGCACATGATGTAGGACAGAATCGCCCCGGACGAGCCTACCAGCGAACCGGCGATGATCAACATGGAGTTGTTCAGCGAGAAGCCGATCCCTGCCGCCGCCCAGCCCGAGTAGCTGTTGAGCATCGACACCACTACCGGCATGTCCGCCCCGCCGATCGGGATGATGATCAGCACGCCCATGATGAACGCCAGAACCAGCATGAGGGTGAAGGCGCTGTAGTGGCCGGTGAAGGTGAACAGCAGTCCCAGCGCGATGGTGGTCAGGCCGAGAATGAGGTTGAGCTTGTGCTGACCGGCAAACTGTACCGGCGCACCCTGGAACAGGCGGAACTTGTATTTGCCCGACAGCTTGCCGAAGGCGATCACCGAGCCCGAGAAAGTAATGGCACCAATGGCTGCCCCCAGGAACAGCTCCAGGCGGTTGCCCGTAGGGATCGGATCGCTGATGGCGGCGACGATGCCCATCGACTGGGGCTCGAGCACCGCGGCAATGGCGATGAATACCGCAGCAAGGCCGATCATGCTGTGCATGAAGGCGACCAGCTCAGGCATCTTGGTCATCTCGACCCGTTTGGCCATCACTGAGCCCGCAGTGCCGCCCACCAACAACCCGACGATCACATAGCCGATACCGGCCGTGGCCAGCTCAGCGCCGAGCTTATAGATGAGGCCGACCGTGGTGAGGATCGCGATACCCATGCCGATCATGCCGAACAGGTTGCCACGCCGGGATGTAGTGGGATGGGACAGGCCCTTGAGCGCCTGGATGAAACACACCGAGGCGACCAGATACAGAAGCGTTACCAGATTCATGCTCATGCTGACTTCTGCCCCTCGTTCTTGACCTTTTTCTTGAACATTTCAAGCATGCGGCGGGTGACCAGGAACCCGCCAAATACGTTGACTGCAGCCAGGGCCACGGCGAGCGTGCCCATCACCTTTCCGGCAGGTGTGACCGTCAGCGCAGCGGCGAGCATGGCACCCACGATAACGATGGCCGATATTGCGTTGGTGACTGCCATCAGCGGGGTGTGCAAGGCCGGTGTAACGTTCCAGACCACGTGATAACCCACATAAATGGCCAGCACGAAAATGATGAGGTTATAAATGCCATGGGAAATCAGCATGTCTTCCATTTGTCGTGCTCCTCAGCCGTTCTTGCGGACGATTTGACCGTCGCGGCACATCAGGCAGGCCGCGACAATGTCGTCTTCGAGGTTGATGGTCAGGGCGCCGTCCTTGTCGAACAGCAGTTTCGTGAAGTCCAGCAGGTTGCGTGCGTAAAGGGCCGAAGCGTCCGCTGCGACCAGGGCTGGTAGGTTCGTTGGGCCTACGATGGTGACACCATGGGCATGCACGACCTCGTCGGCCACGGTCAATGGACAGTTGCCGCCTTGGGCCGCTGCCAGGTCGATGACCACCGAACCTGATTTCATCTGGGCAACCGTGTCGGCGCTCAACAGGGTAGGCGCCTTGCGGCCCGGGATCAGTGCGGTGGTAATGACGATGTCTGCTTGCCGAGCGCGCTCGTGTACGGCCTGAGCCTGGCGCTGCATCCAGCTTGCCGGCATGGGCCTTGCGTAGCCGCCGACGCCTTGGGCGCAGTCGCGCTCCTCATCGGTCTCGTACGGTACATCGATGAACTTGGCACCGAGCGATTCGATCTGCTCCTTCACCGCAGGGCGCACGTCCGATGCCTCGATGACGGCGCCAAGACGCTTGGCCGTCGCAATGGCTTGCAGCCCCGCCACCCCTGCCCCCAGGATCAAGACGCGCGCGGCCTTCACCGTGCCGGCGGCTGTCATCAGCATCGGCATGAAGCGCGGATAATGATGCGCGGCCAGCAATACAGCCTTGTAGCCGGCGATGTTGGCTTGGGACGAAAGCACGTCCAGGCTTTGTGCCCGGGAAGTTCGGGGCGCGGCCTCCAGCGCAAAAGCCGTGAGGCCGCGCGCGGCCATTTTGGCGATAACGTCGTTGTTGAACGGGTTGAGCATGCCGACCAGAAGGCTGCCGCTGCTCATCAGCGCCAGCTCATCATCGGTTGGCGCGACTACCTTGAGCACCAACTGCGCGCCATAGGCTTCAGCCGCCGAGCCCAGGCGGGCACCGACAGCTTCATAGGCGCTGTCCGGAATGCTGGCATTGACCCCAGCGCCTTGCTGGACCGTAACCTGATGACCCTGACCTATCAGTTTCTTGATGGTTTCAGGCGTCGCGGCGACCCTTGTCTCGCCGGCCTGCGTCTCGAGCGGAACACCAATGTGCACGACTATTTCTCCTGCGATGACCTTTTTTATATTTTTGAGGCCAGCGCACTTCGTAGGGTGCGCCGGAGCGGCTAAGGGCCTTACCGCCCAATCCTGGGCGGGCACAGCATTTTGCAGACGAACCGAACGGGCTTCAATAGAATTTGGAGCGAAACCAAACAATAACTACAAGTCACCATGTGACCATATGTCGCAGCTAATCTGTCACAAGCGCTCAAGCATCTTTATTCGCCAGGTTATGACGATTTTCAGCGGAAAATCTGAATTTTTCGTGTGTAGGCAGGCGAATGTCGCAAACAGAGTCCTGATTAAAGAACGCGGGAGCACTTTATCACCGTCAGAAGCATTGCAATATGGTTATTTAAATGCGACAGATAATTATATCTGTAGGTGTAAATTATAATTGACTACGGGGTCAGCTTTCTTTGGTGTCCGCGAAGTTCGTCGCCTGCGCCACTAGCCATTCACGAAATGCATCCAGCGTGGTCGATTCGACCCTGCGCTCCGGAATCATCAGATAGTAGGCCCTGTCGCTACGTAGAACATGCCTGTTAGCGACCACCAACCTACCCTCGCCGAGCTCGCGTTGAATCAGAAAGGGTGGAATGAGCGCGACCCCCATTGCGTGCATGGCCGCTTGTGCGAGCATTGAAAAAAGCTCAAGGCGGGGGCCGGTCATGTCGGTTGCTACAGAAATGCCGACGCTACTGAACCACTGGCGCCACGCATAGGGCCGGGTGCTTTGCTGCAGCAGGGGGAGTTGTGCAATGTCGTGAGCCTGGAGGGTTTGCCTGCCACCGAGCAATGCGGGGCTGCAGACAGGGACAGGATTTTCACCCATCAGCCTGTGCGACCGAGTGCCTGACCAATCACCGTCACCAAAGTAGATGGCGGCATCGAAGCTGGTATCGGCAAATAGGAAAGGCCTTGTGCGATTGGTCAGGTTGACCGTGACATCGGGTTGGCGCTGCTGGAAATCCATCAAGCGCGGCAGCAACCATTGAGTGCCGAACGTGGGCACCACTGCAAGCTCGATCACGCTGGCGCCCTGCTGACGCATCACCGACAGCGTATCGCGCTCTACCGCATCGAGTTGCGCCGCCACTTGCCGGCTGTAGGACAGCCCTGCCTCGGTTAGCTTCACGCCCCGGTGTGAGCGGCGGAACAACTCGACGTTCAAAAAGCCCTCAAGGCTGCCGATCTGCCTGCACACAGCGCCTTGGGTCAGCGACAGTTCCTGGGCAGCCTTGGTGAAGCTTTCGTGGCGTGCGGCAGCCTCGAAGCAAACCAGGGCGGTAGTGCTGGGTATCTTCCGACGCATGCCTATCCCTCACTCGTGGATGATCGATTTTTGGGTTTTCACTTATTTATGAGTGAGAAAATAGCACTCCTGGGTGCACAAACGTCGTTTGTCCTCGCCGTTTGCCCGGCCTAGGATCACGGCATACGTCATCCACCGTTCTGGGAGAAATGCACTCATGGCCGCCAAAGCAAGCTTTAGCTGGATCGACCCCCTCTTGCTGGATCAACAGCTCACTGAAGAGGAGCGCATGGTTCGAGACAGTGCCTATCAGTTCGCCCAGGACAAGCTGGCTCCGCGTGTGCTTGAAGCGTTCCGTCATGAGAAGACAGATACAGCGATCTTTCGTGAGATGGGTGAAGTGGGGCTGCTGGGCGCCACGATTCCGGAGCAGTACGGTGGGAGCGGTCTGAACTACGTGTGTTACGGGCTCATTGCTCGCGAGGTAGAGCGCATCGACTCGGGGTATCGCTCGATGATGAGCGTGCAGTCGTCGCTGGTGATGGTGCCGATCAATGAATTTGGCTCCGAAGCACAGAAGCAGAAGTACTTGCCCAAGCTGGCCAGTGGCGAGTGGATTGGTTGCTTTGGCCTTACTGAGCCCAACCATGGGTCGGACCCGGGGTCGATGGTCACGCGTGCCCGGAAAGTCGAGGGCGGCTATCGCTTGACCGGTAGCAAGATGTGGATCACCAACAGTCCTATCGCTGATGTGTTCGTGGTATGGGGCAAGGATGATGCAGGTGACATCCGCGGTTTCGTTTTGGAAAAGGGCTGGGAGGGCCTGAGTGCACCGGCCATTCATGGCAAGGTCGGGCTGCGCGCCTCCGTGACGGGTGAGATTGTGATGGACAACGTGTTTGTGCCCGAGGAGAACATGTTCCCTGAGGTGCGCGGGCTCAAGGGGCCTTTTACTTGCCTGAACTCTGCGCGCTACGGGATTTCCTGGGGAGCGCTAGGCGCTGCCGAGGCCTGCTGGCACACAGCGCGGCAGTACACCCTGGACCGGCAGCAGTTTGGCCGGCCGCTGGCGGCCAACCAGCTGATTCAGAAGAAGCTGGCCGACATGCAGACCGAGATCACCTTGGCGCTGCAAGGCTGCTTGCGCTTGGGGCGCATGAAGGATGAGGGCACGGCTGCTGTCGAGATCACGTCGATCATGAAGCGCAACTCATGTGGCAAGGCGCTGGACATCGCCCGCATGGCGCGTGACATGTTGGGCGGTAATGGCATCTCGGACGAATTCGGCGTGGCGCGTCATCTGGTGAACCTTGAGGTGGTGAATACCTACGAAGGCACCCATGACGTGCATGCTCTGATACTGGGGCGTGCGCAGACGGGTATCCAGGCTTTCTATTGATAAGGAGGCGGTCATGGGAGCGCTTTCGCATCTACGCGTGCTGGATCTGTCACGGGTACTGGCGGGGCCATGGGCTGGTCAGATCCTTGCGGACCTGGGTGCCGATGTAATCAAGGTCGAGCGCCCAGGTAAGGGGGATGACACGCGGGCGTGGGGGCCGCCTTATCTCAAGGACAGCGAGGGTGGCAGTACCGGCGAGGCGGCCTATTATTTGGCGGCCAACCGCAACAAGCGTTCGATCACGATCGACTTTACCCAGGCCGATGGCCAGCGACTGATTCGCGAGTTGGCTGCCAAGAGCGATATCGTCATTGAAAACTTCAAGGTAGGTGGCTTGGCGGGCTATGGGTTGGATTATCCCAGCCTGAAGGCTGTCAATCCGAAGCTCATCTACTGTTCGATCACCGGGTTCGGGCAGACAGGTCCCTACGCGCAGCGTGCGGGCTATGACTTCATGATTCAGGGGCTTGGGGGGCTCATGAGCCTGACAGGGCTGCCGGAGGGTGAGGTGGGTGCGGGGCCTGTGAAGGTTGGGGTGGCGCTGACGGACATTCTTACCGGGCTGTATTCGACGGTGGCGATTCTGGCGGCACTGTCTCATCGGGAGCAGCGTGGTGAAGGTCAGCACATCGACATGGCCCTGCTGGATGTCCAGGTGGCGTGCCTGGCCAATCAGGCGATGAATTACCTGACAACGGGCGCGCCGCCGCGGCGACTCGGCAATGCGCATCCGAATATCGTGCCTTATCAGGACTTTCCCACGGCCGATGGCGATTTCATTCTCACCGTGGGCAACGATGGCCAGTTTCGCAAGTTTGCAGAGGTGGCTGGAAATGCTCAGTGGGCGGATGATCCGCGGTTCGCTACCAATATGGCGCGCGTGGCCAATAGAGGCGAACTAGTGCCTTTGATCCGCCAGGTGACGGTGTTCAGAACGACGGCGCAGTGGGTGAGTGATCTGGAAGCAGTAGGTGTGCCGTGCGGGCCCGTCAACGACCTGGCGCAGGTGTTTAGTGATCCCCAGGTAGTGGCGCGAGAACTGGCGGTGACCATGGCGCATCCGCTGGCGGGGACAGTGCCCCAGGTCGCTTCGCCGATTCGCTTGTCGCAGACGCCTGTTGAGTACAGGCATGCGCCACCTTTATTAGGTGAGCACACGGAGAGCGTATTGAAGGCGCTGCTAAGCGTGCCGGATTCCGAAGTGGAGCGACTGCGGGTGGCTGGGGTGATCTAGCGGGTCATTGCATCTATAGATAAGCGGGGGGCGGCAGCCCCCCGCTTTGCTTTTGATTTATATCAAATTAAAGGTTGACGCGGTTTCGAATCCCCTTATAATGCGCCCCACTTCCAGCGACATCGGAACGCGAAACCCCTTGAGATTCAATGAGTTAGCTAGTTCGGGTGGTGCTGTAAGGGTTGCGATCGAACAGATCGGCAGCGGTTGAGAAGAAGGTTGACAGCGTGTTGAAACGCTGTAGAATTCGCCTCCCGCTACGAGAGATCGAAGCGAGTCAAGTGTTTGAAGTTGAACGAGTTTCTCGAAATAAACTTCAAAATAAACGCTTGACAGGCAATGAGGAAAGCGTAGAATGCGCGCCTCGGCTGAGACGAAGCAC
>NZ_JBICMI010000068.1:0-7782 GCF_043106155.1 Pseudomonas sp. FYR_7 | reverse complement strand
CTGGACAACGCGGCGATGGAAAGCTTTTTTGGGACGCTCAAATCGGAGTACTTCCACCGTGAGCGCTTCGCAAGCGTGGCTGAGCTTAAGGCGGGGTTGGATGAATACATCCATTATTACAACCATGATCGAATCAAAATGAAGCTCAACGGCCTGAGCCCTGTGGCTTACAGGACTCAGGCTGAGATAGGCTAACCAACTGTCCAACATTTGGGGCGCAGCTCAGGATGAGTTGGGCTGGAGTGTTGTAGCTTGCGAGCCTTGGTTTTGTAGGAAATGTCTGGACTCTCCAGCTGGAGACTTCTGCAAGTTTAGTTATCGGACGTATCCTACGCGCTCTGCCGAAGTATCGCCGTTGTCTGGGAAATACCTCACGGATACCTTTGCCCCGTCGCTCTGGCGACCGGGTGTGAGAACCCGACTTTGAACCTAGCGGCTGCTCAATGGCGACCGTGCACGGGCAGACTTCGGTCTGGCCGGGCTTCCTATGTTCACTCGGTTTCTCACCCTGTGCACGGTTGCCGCCTTTGTCCCGTGAGAAGCATGAATGTGGCAACTCCTTTGAACATAGGGGTTTCATATGAAAACGATTGTTCCTGACCCACCCGTTGAAAGCGCTGTCACCACCGCAGGCGTAGAAACCTTCCTCCAAGCCGGCACCCCACCCGTAAACCTCCTTCGCGTTCAACCCGGCATCCCGGTGGATGCTGCGTACGAACATGTCTCGATCCTGATGGGTTACATCAGGCACCTGGTGCGTGAGGGGGACATGGAGGATGATCATAAGCTGCTCGGTGCTGCGGATTACCTCTGCGACATGGCCAACGCCTTGCTGAACGACATCGAAATCGCCAAAGGCAAACGCCACTAGCGAAGGCCCACCCGAACCTCGGCTGCATGGATGACGATAGGGCCAGGGTGCCAAGCGGATAGGCAACCCGTTTTCAGGCACCCGCCCAGTTCTTCGATAACGACCCGCAGAAAACAGACTTCAAAATTTCAAGGCTATGGCATGCACTGGAGCCATTCCCAATTCCGGCATGGCAACCCCACCCCCTACGCATCAAACCTCTCTGAAATCAACAAAAAATCGCCCCCGAAAAATTGCTTATGCACAAGCGGCATCGAATGCTTGTGCCAATGGCATAACTCAGGCCTCAACCAGCCGAATTTGCGCAAATGCCTGTTTTTGCTGGTCTTGAACGTGATTTTGGAATAAGCAAATCCATCTGGATGGCCGCGTACACCAACAGGTAACCCCAAGCTTGTTCACAGACTTATCCACAGGTTGTTCTGCGGCTATCTGTCGCGCTCGGCAAGGATCATCAGGTTGCGTGGGGTAAGGGTATAGTCGCAAAACACGCCCAAACGCACGTCATAGCCCTGTTCGGTCAGAAAAAGGGCACGATCCAATGCCAGCCAGAGTTCGAGCGGGCGGCGGAACAGGTTGCGCAGGCGTTCGAGGTTGCGTACCTGCGCCAAGCGCTCCCACCCTGCCGACTCCAAGGCCGCCCAGTCGATATCCCCGTGCAGCTCCAATTGCTTGAGCGCCGCCAGGTCACGGCAATACTGCTCGAAGGGCTTGGCCAGCCAGGCCACCGGCAGCGATGGCGTAGACAGGTACTGGTCGGTCTGGCGCTGCTGGCGTTGCAGCAGGTCGAAGCCCAGGCGGCGGGCCATGGACGTGTCGCGCTGGCGGCGTACGCGGGCGCCAGCGGTGACGGTTTCGCTCAAGGGCAGGCCAAGGTCATCCAGCGACAGCTGCAAGGCCGAGGCACGGGCAGCTGTGGATAACGCCTGGTTCTGGGCGGTGGCAATGCGGTTGTAGCAGCACGGGGCCACGGCCAGTTGTGGGCAGTTTTGCTGGCTGGCCAGGCGCAGCAGCTGAACATGCAGGTCGCCGCAGGCGTGCAGGGCGACCACGCTGGTGTCCGCATCCAGATGCTCGGCGCTGCCGGGGGCCATCACGTCCTGGTGGATGTGTTGCACAGGCAAGTGGTGATGGGCACTGAGGGCCTGGCCAGCAGCCACCAGCTCGGGGTCGTACTCCAGGCAGGTCAGGCGCTGGCCGGGTTGCAGCAAACGCCGGCCCAAATGGCCTTTGCCCGAACACCAGTCCAGCCAGTGACGCGAGGGTGCCCGGAAGGCGAGGTGACTGGCGAAGGCTTCGATCTGCTGCCATTTGCGGCCGGGCACATTGACGTCAAGCCGGTGCGCGGCAGCGGGGAGCGCAATGGCTGGCAGGTTACCCAGAGCGCTGAGCATCTGGGCGGCATCAGCCAGCTGTGGATAAGGTGCGGGCAGTGCGTGTGGGTCGACGTCACCCTCGGCATCGGCCAGGGTGCTTTGGCGCAGATGTCGCGCCAGATCCGGGTAGGTGCCTTCCCAATCCAGGTGCAGGCGGGTGAACGGCCTGGGTTTCCACAGCGCCTGATGCTCGATCAAAAACCGATCAAGCGCCTGAAAGCGTTCGAGCAGAAGGTGGCTGTGGAGGGAGGTAGGCATTGGGAGCGCTGTCGATAGAAGGTGTTCAGGCCGTGCTGTCGGCTGAACCCGCTTTCACCCTTGCATCCACATGCTAGGCAAACACGGGCCAGCCGGCTGCGGCCGGTAAAGGATCAGCGCCCCTGGCAGGCGTCCACGCGCAACCAGCGCTCCAGCAGCTTGAAGCCCTGCACCAGCATGAACGAGATCAGCAGGTAGAACAGGCCAGCGGCGAAGAAGATCTCCACCGGCAAGTACGTGCGGGCAATGATGGTCCGCGCCATGCCGGTCAGTTCCAGCAGGGTAACCGTACTGGCCAGTGCGCTGGCCTTGAGCATCAGGATCACTTCGTTGCTGTAGGCCGGCAGGCCGATGCGGGCAGCCCGGGGCAGCATGATGTAGATCAGTGTCTTGGCCCGGGACATGCCCAGCGCCCGCGCAGCCTCGATCTCGCCCTTGGGAATGGACTGCAAGGCGCCGCGCAGGATTTCGGCGATGTAGGCGGCGGTGTGCAGGGTCATGGTCAGCACGGTGCACCAGAACGGGTCGCGCAGGTACGGCCACAGCGCGCTGGCGCGCACGGCGTCGAACTGGGCCAGGCCGTAGTACACCAGAAACAACTGCACCAGCAGCGGGGTGCCGCGGAAGAAGAAGATGTAGCTGAACGGCACGGCGCGCACGTACCAGTGCCGCGAAGAACGGGCGATGCCCAGCGGAATGGCCAGGATCAGGCCGGCCACGACCGCGATGGCCACCAGCTCCAGGGTCAGGGTAGCGCCCTGGGCCAGGCGTGGCAGCCACTTGATGATCACTTCCCAGTTCATTGTTCGGCCCTCGCGAAGCCGCGAGCGGCGCGTTGTTCCAGGAAATGCATGCCGGTCATGGCGATGACGGTCAGGCTGAGGTAGATGCAGGCCGCCACCATGTAGAAGGTGAACGGCTCCTTGGTCACGGTCACGCCGATCTGGGCGTGGCGCATGATTTCTTCCAGGCCGATCACCGACACCAGCGCGGTGTCCTTCATCAGGATCATGAACAGGTTGCCAAGGCCAGGCAGGGCGATGCGCCACATCTGCGGGAGGATGATCCGCGACAGGATGCGGCCCTTGGACATGCCCAGGGCCAGCCCGGCTTCGCGGTGGCCTTTGGGGATGGCCAAGATGGCGCCCCGGAACACTTCGGTGGCGTAGGCGCCAAAACACAGGCCAAGGGCAATGACGCCAGCGGCAAAGGCGCTGAGCTCAAGGCCCGGCATGTGCAGGGCTTCACCCAGGGCGTTCATCAGGCCCACGGTGCCGAAGTAGATCAGCAGCACCCACAGCAGTTCGGGAATGCCCCGTACCAGGGTCGAGTAGAAACCGCCAAGCCACTGCAACGGCTTGATCGGGGAAGTCTTGGCCAGGGCGCCGAGCAGGCCCAGCACCAGCCCTAACAGCAAGGCGCACAGCGCCAGTTTTACGGTCATCAGGGTGCCGGCCATCATGGCCGGACCGAATCCGTGCAAGTCGATATTCATGGCAGGTCATTCTAGGGAATGGCGCGCCACCGGGGCGCGCCAATCGGGGCGGATCATTCGATGCTGAACGGGAAGTACTTGTCGTTGATCTTCTTGTACGTACCGTCGGCCTTGATTTCGGCCAGGGCCTTGTTCAGGTCGTCGCGCAGCTTGGTGTCACCCTTGCGTACGGCGATGCCGATCTTGTCGCTGTCCATCACCGGCTCGCCCTTGAACTCGTAGTTCATGCCGTCCTTGCTCTTGAGCCACTCGTACTGCACGTACTTGTCGGCCAGGATGCCGTCGATACGGCCGGAGACCAGGTCCAGGTAGGCGTTTTCCTGGGTGTCGTACAGCTTGATGTCCACACCGCTGTAGTTGTCTTCCAGGTAGGTGCCGGCCAGGGTGGCGCGCTGGGTGCCGATGACCTTGCCCTTGAGCGAGTCTTTGTCAGTCTTGAAGTCGACGTTCTTCGGCGCGATGAACTGCAGCTTGTTGGAGTAGTACGGGTCGGTGAAGTCCACCGCCTGCTTGCGCTCGTCGGTGATCGACAGCGACGAGATCAGGAAGTCGAACTTCTTGGCGTTCAAGGCCGGGATGATGCCGTCCCAGTCGGAGGTGACGACCGAGCACTCGACCTTCATCTTGGCGCACAGGGCATCACCGATGTCCTTGTCGAAACCGACGACGTTGCCGCTGGCGTCCTTGTTGTTGAACGGTGGGTAGGCGGCTTCGATACCCATGCGCAGTTTTTCCGCGGCCATGGCATTGGCCGACATCACCAGGGTGGCAGCGGCTGCCAGGAGAAACTTCTTGTAGGTGTGCATGTATTGCTCCGTTAGCGGTGGCTGGACATGAATTGCTTGCAACGCGCCGAGGTCGGGTTCTCGAAGACCTGCTGCGGCGATCCCTGCTCTTCGACCAGGCCCTGGTGCAGGAAGACCACTTCACTGGACACCTGGCGGGCAAAGTTCATCTCGTGCGTCACCAGCAGCATGGTACGGCCTTCGTCGGCCAATGCGCGGATAACGTTAAGCACTTCCTGGACCATTTCCGGATCGAGGGCCGAGGTGGGCTCGTCGAACAGGATGACCTTGGGCTTCATGGCCAGGGTACGGGCAATGGCGGCGCGCTGCTGCTGGCCACCGGAAAGCTGGGCGGGGTAGCTGTGGCGCTTGTCGTAGATCCCCACCTTGTTGAGCAGCGCTTCGGCTGCCTCGACGGCCTCGGCCTTGCTTTGGCCAAGTACGCGGCGTGGGGCCTCGATGATGTTGTCGAGGATCGACATGTGCGGCCACAGGTTGAAGTTCTGGAAGACGAAGCCGATTTCGCTGCGCAGGCGGTTGATCTGGCGGTTGTCGGCAGCCATCAGGTCGCCGTTCTTCGCCGCCTTGAGCTTGAGGGCTTCCCCGGCCACGAGGATTTCGCCCTGGTGCGGGTTTTCCAGCAGGTTGATGCAGCGCAGCAGGGTGGACTTGCCGGAGCCGGACGACCCCAGGATGGAGATCACGTCACCGTCGCGTGCGGTCAGCGAAATGCCCTTGAGAATTTCCTGCTCGCCATAGCGTTTATGCAGGTTGCGGATTTCCAGCGCGGGCGTGGCCTGAGCCATGTGCGGTCCTCATGTGTTCGGGTGCGTTCCCAGCTGTTGGCGGCCTTCCTGGCGTGCGCCAAGCTAGCATAGCGGCATTATGACGGCCAACAGGGTCGCCGGGCACTCTGGGCATTGGTGGGGCAGTTTGTCGCATCGTTGCAGCGCAACGTCGCGCAGATGTCCACAAGGGAGGTTGCCCGGCACCAGAGCCATGATGAAAAAAGGCGCGATGGTGCCAGTTTTGACGGTTCCAGGGAAGCGCTTTCGGACCATGTGCCCGTGAAACCTGACTGTCCGGGCAGCCTGTCCAGCCACCCTGGTGCAGCCTTTTTGACCGCCGCCTTGGCCTAGGGTTGTACCGAAGGGTTGCGCCCTGTTTGCATTGTGATGGTGCGCAGGTGTTACCGAGGGGCACCTTTGGTGCATTTGTAAGTGAGTATTTCGGTAATGAGCGCTTTTCATGGCTAATCGGCCACGCGGTGGCGTTTTTTGCCCTAGCCCCCGCCGTTGTTGGTCTTGAGAGTGGTCTGGTCGAGCGCGCGTAGCACATGGCGCGGTTATTGCCAGTCTCCAATCAAGGGTTGCCGCTGTGCATGCTCCAGACGCGAGCCGCGCATCTGCAACCGACGTGATCTACTCCTTGCAAAGGTAGTTTTATGAGCGGCAACAATTCCAATGACCTCGCTCAGGGGCTTAAACAACGGCATGTGACCATGCTGTCCATCGCTGGCGTCATCGGCGCAGGCCTGTTCGTCGGTTCCGGCCACGCCATTGCAGCGGCGGGCCCGGCGGTGCTGCTGGCCTATGCAGCTGCCGGTACGCTGGTGGTGCTGGTCATGCGTATGCTCGGTGAAATGGCAGTGGCCTCACCCGACACCGGTTCGTTCTCCACCTACGCCGACCGCGCCATCGGGCGCTGGGCAGGGTTCACGATCGGTTGGTTGTACTGGTGGTTCTGGGTGTTGGTCATTCCGCTGGAAGCCAACGCCGCTGCAGCCATCCTGCATGCCTGGTTCCCGGCCGTGGACCTGTGGGCATTCTCCCTGCTGATCACCTTGGCGCTGACCGTGACCAACCTGTTCAGCGTGAAGAATTACGGTGAGTTCGAGTTCTGGTTCGCCCTGCTCAAGGTGTTGGCCATCATCGCGTTCATCGTGGTCGGTTGCGTGGCCATGTTCGGCCTGGTACCCACCAGCCAGGTCAGCGGTGCCAGCCACCTGTTCGACACCCAGGGCTTCATGCCCAACGGCCTTGGCGCCGTGCTGGCTGCCATGCTGACGACCATGTTCTCGTTCATGGGCACCGAGATCGTCACCATCGCCGCTGCCGAGTCCAAGGACCCGGGCAAGCAGATCAGCCGCGCCACCAACTCGGTGATCTGGCGGATCTGCCTGTTCTACCTGGTGTCGATCTTCCTGGTCGTGGCGTTGGTGCCATGGAATGACCCGGCGCTGGCCGAAGTCGGCTCGTACCAGACCGTACTCAGCCGCATCGGTGTGCCCAATGCCAAGCTGATCGTCGATATCGTGGTACTGATCGCCGTGACCAGCTGCCTGAACTCGGCGCTGTACACCTCCTCGCGCATGCTGTTCTCGCTGAGCAAGCGTGGCGATGCCCCGGCGATGGCCCAGCGCACCACCAAGGCGGCTACGCCATACGTGGCGGTGTTGCTGTCCACTGCGGCGGCGTTCCTGTGCGTCTTCGCCAACTTCCTCGCGCCGGCCCAGGTCTTCGAGTTCCTGCTGGCAAGCTCTGGCGCCATCGCGTTGCTGGTGTACCTGGTGATTGCCGTTTCGCAACTGCGCATGCGTGCCAAGCGCGAGGCCAGCGGTGAGCAGATCGCGTTCAAGATGTGGCTGTTCCCAGGGCTGACCTGGGCGACCATTGCCTTTATCGTGGCGGTACTGGGGGTAATGGCACTGCGTGAGGACCACCGCATCGAGATCATCGCGACGGCACTGCTGAGCATCGCCGTGGTGGCTGCGGGGCTGCTGGTGCACCGCAAGCGGGAAGCTGGCGGACGGGCGGCGGTGGTCAAGTAGGGCAGCGGCGACCGCTCGCTTGCCCTCTGGTGCAAGCAGCGGCTCTACGCGAAATCTGCAAGCTTGCACAATGCCATGTAGCGGTCCTTGCCGAGTGGCCGGGCCGGCCGCGACATATCTGCTCCGAAGCTGAAAACCTGGGGCCGCTGTGCGGCCCATCGCGGCAC
>NZ_JBICMI010000067.1:0-89524 GCF_043106155.1 Pseudomonas sp. FYR_7 | reverse complement strand
GCGGCCCATCCCGGCCGGTCCGGCGCCCCGGCGAGGCCGCTCTTACAGGCACCGCGTACGCTTAGACCTGCGCTGTGCATGAAGGCCACCGAATTGTCGAGTGGCTGCCAGTGCTTGTCCAATTGTCTGCGCCTTCCGCTTCCCGCCCAGGCAACCAACCTGTCCACCTGCCTGTCGAACCTCCTGAGCCCAAGCACGAACCAGGAGGCCTCGATGCACCTCAGTTCCATCGACCAGGCCGTCGAACAGGTCCTGTCCCGCCTGCCAACCCATATCCACATGGGTCTGCCGCTGGGCCTGGGCAAACCCAATGCGTTCGTCAACGCACTCTATGCCCGCATCCGTGAGTTGCCCGAACGCCGTCTGACCATCTATACAGCCCTCTCCCTGGGGCGACCAGCGCTGGGTGATGGCTTGCAGCAACGCTTGCTCGAGCCCTTCGTCGAGCGCGTGTTCGGCGACTACGAAGAGCTTCACTATCTGGCCGATCTGCGCAATGACAGCCTGCCGCCGAACATTCGCGTAGAACAGTTCTTCATGCAGCCTGGCAGCCTGCTTGCCAGTGAGTCGGCCCAACAGGATTACGTCAGCAGCAACTACAGCCATGCCGCGCGAGACATCAATGCCAAGGGCCTGAACCTCATCGCCCAGCTGGTGGCGGCTACGCCGGAGCGGCCTGTCCACCTGAGCCTGGCCTGCAACCCGGACATCACCCTGGACCTGTTACCCATGGTCGAACGCCGTCGTGCCGCTGGCGAGACCATTCTCATGCTGGGCCAGGTGCATGCGCAGCTACCGTACATGCCCGGTGATGCCGAGTTGCCAATGGATGCGTTCGACCTCTTGTTGGACGAAGCCGAGCAGCGCCAACTGTTTTCAACGCCCAACATGCCGGTCACCACGCAGGACCACTGCATTGGCCTGCATGCCAGCAGCCTGGTGCGCGACGGCGGCACCCTGCAGATCGGGATTGGTGCCATGGGCGACGCGGTTGCCGCCGCGCTGCTCGCCCGCCAGAGCGATAACGTTGCCTACCGTGCAGCGCTCGACGGTCTTGGCGCGGGCACCACGCAGGCACTGATCGAGCGGGAAGGGGGGCTCGCGCCCTTCGAACAGGGGCTGTACGGCTGTAGCGAGATGTTCGTCAACGGGCTGTTGGCGCTGGCCGAGGCGGGCGTGCTGCGGCGTGCTGTGGATGACCGGGGAGTGATCCTGCACGGGGGGTTCTTCCTCGGCCCGCAAGCGTTCTACCAGCGCTTGCGCGACATGACCCTTGAGCAGCGCGCACGGTTTGCCATGACCGGGATCAATTTCGTCAACGAGCTCTACGGTGACGAACAGCTCAAACGTCGCCAGCGACAAGACGCACGCTTTATCAATACGGTGTTCGGCATGACCCTGCTCGGTGCGGGTGTGGCCGATCAGCTCGAAGACGGGCGAGTATTGAGCGGGGTAGGTGGGCAGTACAACTTCGTCGCCCAAGGGCACGCGCTGGAAGGTGGCCGCTCGATACTGCTGCTGCGCAGCTGGCGCGAAGCGGGCGGCGAGGTGTCGTCGAACATCTTCTGGAACTACGGCCATTGCACCATTCCCCGCCACCTGCGCGATATCGTGGTGACCGAATATGGCATCGCCGATCTCAGGGGGCAGACCGACAGCGAGGTCATTGCGCGATTGCTTGCGGTGTGTGACGCCCGGTTCCAGGAGAGCCTGATCGAGCAGGCCAAAAACGCTGGCAAATTGGCGGAAGATTTTCAGCTCGACAGGCGCTTTGCCGATAACACGCCGCAGCGCCTGGCCGCGGTCCAGGCACAGCACCCACAGCTGTTCCCGGAATACCCCATGGGAACCGATTTCACGGTTGAAGAGCAGGACTTGCTACGGGCACTGAACTGGTTGAAAAGCAAGTTCAAGCTCAGCGAGGCGCTCGAACTGGGCAAGGCCACGCTGGAGGCGCCAGAGCCGCAAGGGTATGAGCGGCATCTGGCACGGATGCAATTTGACCAGCCTCAGGGGCTAAAAGAAGCGCTGTACCAACGGTTGCTGTTGGCGGGCCTGGCGGCGACTTGAAACCGGCAGGGGGCTGCCACGCAGCCCCCTGTGCCCGGATGCGAGCGAGCCGGTGCCGCATCACTCGATGAAGCTGACCACACCGCCTTCCAGCGATTTCACTCGCGCCAGCGACTCCACGCGATAGCCTTGGCGATCCAGCTCAGCGCGCCCGCCCTGGAACGATTTCTCGATCACGATCCCCAGGCCTACCACGGTCGCCCCGGCCTGCTTGATGATCGATATCAGCGCCTGGGACGCCTTGCCGTTGGCCAGGAAGTCATCCATCACCAGCACCCGATCGCTGCTGCTCAGGTGGCGCGGCGAAATGGCCACGGTGTTCTCGGTCTGCTTGGTGAACGAATACACAGAAGCCGTCAGCAGGTTTTCGGTGAGGGTCAGCGACTGGTGCTTGCGCGCGAAGATCACCGGCACGCCCAGCTTCAACCCGGTCATCACCGCAGGCGCGATGCCCGACGCCTCGATGGTGACGATCTTGGTCACGCCGGCATCGGCGAACAAGCGGGCGAACTCGTCACCGATCAGCTGCATCAGCGCCGGGTCGATCTGATGGTTGAGAAACGCATCGACTTTGAGAACCTGGTCGGAAAGCACGATGCCTTCTTCGCGAATCTTCTGATGCAGTGCTTCCACTATGGTATTCCTCGGAACAGAAATGGCCGCAAACAGCGGCAGTGTTTAAGAGTAATGGTTGATCAGCGTTTGAGCATCGCCCGGATGTCGGCCAGGGCATTGTTGCCGCGTGCGGCCTTGACCTCGACCGGTGCATCGTCCAGCCCTTCCCAGGACAGGTCTTCGGGGGGCAGTTCGTCGAGGAAGCGACTGGGCGTGCAGTCGATGATTTCCCCGTATTGCTTGCGTTTGGCGGCGAACGTGAACGCCAGCGTCTGGCGTGCGCGGGTAATACCCACATAAGCCAGGCGGCGCTCTTCCTCGATGGTGTCGGCCTCGATGCTGGAGCGGTGAGGCAGGATCTCCTCCTCCATGCCCATGATGAACACGTAGGGAAATTCCAGGCCCTTGGACGCGTGCAGGGTCATCATCTGCACACCGTCGGCGTTTTCTTCCTCTTCCTGCTGGCGCTCGAGCATGTCGCGCAGCACCAACTTGCCAATGGCGTCCTCAATGGTCATGTCACCCTCTTCGTCCTTCTCGAGGGTGTTCTTCAGCGCTTCGACCAGGAACCAGACGTTGCTGATGCGAAACTCCGCGGCCTTGTCGCTGGCGGTCTGCTGGCGGATCCAGTTTTCGTAGTCGATGTCGCGGATCATTTCATGCAGGGCGGCTATGGGGTCGTCCAGCGCCACCTTGTGGCGCACGCCGTCCAGCCAGTGCTTGAAGCGCTGCAGGCGCTCGGTGTAGCGCGCATCCAGGTGCTCGCCCAGGCCCAGTTCCTCACTGGCGGCATACATCGAAATGCCCCGGCCGGTGGCATAGTTGCCGAGCTTTTCCAAGGTGGTCGAGCCGATTTCCCGGCGCGGCACGTTGATGACACGTAGGTAGGCGTTGTCGTCGTCAGGGTTCACCAGCAGGCGCAGGTAGGCCATGAGGTCCTTGACTTCCTGACGGCCAAAGAAGCTGTTGCCGCCGGAAAGACGGTAAGGCACCTGGTGGTGCTGCAACTTCAGCTCAATCAGCTTGGCCTGGTAGTTGCCGCGGTACAGGATGGCGAAATCGCTGTAGGGACGGTTGGTGCGCAGGTGCAGCGTGAGGATTTCCATCGCTACGCGCTCGGCCTCGGCATCCTCGTTCTTGCAACGTATCACCCGGATCTCGTCGCCCACGCCCATCTCGCTCCACAGCTGTTTCTCGAACGCGTGCGGGTTGTTGGCGATCAGCACGTTGGCGCAGCGCAGGATGCGGCTGGTGGAGCGGTAGTTCTGCTCCAGCATGACCACTTTCAGTGAGGGATAGTCCTCCTTGAGCAGCATCAGGTTCTCGGGGCGCGCGCCGCGCCAGGCGTAGATCGACTGGTCGTCGTCGCCCACCACGGTGAACTGGTTGCGCATGCCGATCAGCATCTTCACCAGCAGGTACTGGCTGGCGTTGGTGTCCTGGTATTCGTCTACCAACAGATAACGCACGCGATTCTGCCAGCGCTCGAGCACCTCGGGGTGTTCCTGGAACAACTTGACCGGTTGCAGGATCAGGTCGTCGAAGTCCACGGCGTTGAACGCCTTGAGCGTGCGCTGATAGTGGGTGTAAACGACCGCAGCGGTCTGCTCGCGCGGGTTGCGTGCTTTCTCCAGGGCCTCGGGAGGCAGGATCAGGTCGTTCTTCCAGGCACCGATCATGTTCTTGATTTCGTCGATGCCGTCGTCGCCGGAGTACTCCTTCTGCATGATGTCCGACAGCAGGGCTTTGATATCCGACTCGTCGAAGATCGAAAAACCAGGCTTGTAGCCCAGGCGTTCGTGCTCCTTGCGGATGATGTTCAGGCCCAGGTTGTGGAATGTGCAGACCGTCAGCCCTCGGCCTTCGCCCGGACGCAGCAGGCTGGCAACCCGCTCCTTCATCTCGCGGGCGGCCTTGTTGGTGAAGGTCATGGCCACGATGTACTGGGCGCGAATACCGCAGTTCTGGATGAGGTGGGCAATTTTGCGCGTGATGACGCTGGTCTTGCCCGAACCTGCACCGGCGAGCACCAAAAGAGGGCCGCCGACATAGTCACGGGCTTCCTGCTGCCGGGGATTGAGTCGGGACATGCTAGAAACCGGGGGTCGCCAGAAAATAGCCGCGCATTCTAACAGGCATGCGTGTTCATGGCGTGACCGTCTGACGTTCGAGTCAGACTTTCGAAACGACCATTAGCGCCGCTAATGCTTGCGCCTGAAAAAATCGTATTTGCCGGTTTGTCTGCTTTCGCGCAGGATGCACGACAAAATACGTCGGACCAGGCTGTTAAAAGGCGCGCTTACAAGTGAAAATCATTTCCATTGAATGCGTCGGCCTGTTCATCGGTCTACGTTGCATCGTCGAGCCTTAAGGAGCCGTCTTGTCCGCGCCTGTCGAACCTATGCGTTTGCTGCTGTTGGCCAGTGAGCCCGAGTGGGCGGCCTTGCTGCACGCGTGCATGCCTGCCTTGAAGGGCGCGGCCGTACTGCTCACGGCACCCGACTGGGATGCCGTCGACAGTCTGTTCAGCCGCGACCGGCAGGCCGTGGTGCTGACCACGCCGGCGTTGCAGCCAGCACCCGGTCGTTGTGAACTGCCGACCATCCTGCTGTTGCACAGCGAGCCAGAGGCGGCGCCCAGCGGCGTCAGCGACTGGCTGGTGAGCGACCAAGTCAATGTCGACAGCCTGCGTCGCTGCCTGCGCCACGTGCGCGAGCGAGGTGTACTGGTAGCCACCCTGCAACGCTTGGCCGAGCAAGACCCTTTGACCGGCATCGCCAACCGCCAGGGCTTCCAGGCCTTGCTGGCCACGCGCCTGGCCGACCATGACGGGCGCGGCGTCGCCCTAGGGCATCTGGACCTGGACAACTTTCGCCATGTCAATGACGCCCTGGGGCACCAGAGTGGGGATCGCCTCATTCTGCAGGTGGTGCTACGTCTGAAGCATCAACTCGAAGCAGGCGACCAGCTGGCACGCCTGGGCAGTGACGAGTTCGCCTTGCTGATCGACACCCGCCGCGACCCAGGGCGTGCCGAGTGGATGGCCGAGCGCATCGTCGAGGCATTGGCCGAGCCCTACTGGGTCGATGGCGAAAGCCTGCTGCTCGGTTGCAGCCTGGGCCTGGCCCACGCCCGCGCCCAGAGTGGCGCCGACCCGCTGATGTGGCATGCGCACATCGCCATGCGTCAGGCCAAGGCCACCCAGGGCTGTACCTTCCATGTCTTCAACGAGCGCATCAATCGCCACGCACGCAGCCTGGCCGATCTCGAAAGCGAGCTGCGCCGGGCCTTGCGCCGTGACGAGCTGGAGCTTCACTATCAGCCGCGCTTGAACCTGGCTGATGGGCGGATCGTCGGTCTCGAAGCGCTGGTGCGCTGGCGCCACGCCGAACGGGGCTTGCTGCCGCCCAGTGAGTTCGTGCCATTGGCCGAGCAAAGCGGGCTGATCGTGCCGCTGGGTTACTGGGTCATCGCCCGTGCCCTGCGCGACATGCAGGCCCTGAACACACAGGGGCTTGCGCCGTTGCACATGGCGGTCAACCTCAGTTTCCGGCAGTTTCAGGACAGCCAGTTGCTGGCAACCTTGAGCCGGCTAATTGCCGAGTACGGTGTCGATGCCCACTGGCTGGAATTCGAGCTGACCGAAACGGCCGTGATGCGGCGCAATGAGCGGGTGCGTCAGACCATGGATGCACTGGGCCGCCTGGGCGTGCGCTTCTCGCTGGACGACTTTGGCACAGGGTTCTCTTCGTTCGTGCACCTCAACAGCTTGCCGATCACCTTGCTCAAGGTGGACCGCAGTTTCGTTGCGCAGATGGATATGCGCGAAGAGAACCGCAAGCTGGTGCATGCCATGATCAACCTGGCCCACAATCTCAACCTCGAAGTGGTGGCTGAGGGCGTCGAAAGCGAAGCGCAATTGGCCTTGCTGCGCGGGTTTGGCTGCAACCAGGTACAGGGTTTCCTGGTCAGCAAGCCCCTGCCGGTAGACGCGCTGATCCCGTTCCTGCTGCAGTCGTCACACCGCCAAGTGGGGGTTGCAGGCTAGCTGTCCGCCCCTCTGGCCAATGCGCAAAGCCACCTCAATGGGTTGAAATTAGGCAGATGTGGCCGTTGCGGCGCGTGTTCCGGCGTGGCGCAACAGCCGCCGCATCCGCCATTCGAAGCCGAAGGTCAGCGCCACCGAGGCGCACGCCAGCCCCAAGGCCAGCCCCCACCAGACGCCCAGCGCGCCCCCGCCAAAGACGAAAGTGAACAACCAGGCGCTGGGTGCCCCGATGAGCCAGTAGCACACCAGCCCGATCAGGAACGTAGTCTTGGCGTCTTTCAGTCCGCGAATAGAGCCCATGGCGATGGTCTGCACGCCATCGAACAGCTCGAACCAGGCAGCTACCATCAGCAGCTGGACCGCCAGCTGGAAGATGGCGGCAAACGCCGGGTCGGCCCGGTCGATGAACAGCCCTACCAATGCGTCTGGCAGCAACCAGAACAGCGCAGCGAAGGCGAACATCAGCATGGCCCCGAAGCCGATCCCCACCCGGCCAGCGCTGCGCGCGGCGAGCAAGTTGCCCGCACCGTAGTAATGGCCTACGCGCATGGTCACGGCATAGGACAGGCCAGTGGGCACCATGAAGGCGGTCGACACGATCTGCAGGGCGATTTGGTGCGCGCCCAACTCGGTACTGCCCAGTACGCCCATGCACAGCGCCGCAAAAGCGAACAGCCCTACTTCCACCATGTAGGTGCCGCCGATCGGCAGCCCCAGCCGCCACAGCTCGCCCAACGCTGGCAGCGATGGCCGCGACAGGCCCTTGCGCAGCGGGTAGGCGGCATAGGCCGGGTGCCAGCGGATGTACAGCGCTAGGGCAATGGCCATGCCCATCGAGACCACCGCAGTGACCAGGCCGATGCCCATCAGACCAAGCTTGGGCAGGCCGAACATGCCTTCGATCAGCGCAACGTTCAGCAAGTAGTTGAGTACGGTGCCTACCAGGCTGATGACCATCACCGGCGTAGAGCGGCCTAGGGCGCTGGTGAAGCCACGCAAGGCCATGAAGGTCAGGTAGCCCGGCAACGCCAGCGGCAGCAGGGTGAGAAACTCGGCCGCCGAGGCGACGTTGTCAGGCTGCTGCCCGAAAAGCAGCAGGACAGGTTCGAGGTTCCACAGCACCAGCGCCGCGAACAAGGCCAGGCCCCAGGCCAGCCACAGGCCGCTTTGCGCCAGCCGTGTGGCGCCCTCGATGTCATTGGCGCCTCGGCGGAAGGCTACCAGGGTGCCGACCGCCGCGATGACGCCCAGGCAGAAGATGGACACGAACGAATAGCCCGCCGCGCCCAACCCGCCACCGGCCAAGGCCTGCGGGCTGATGCGTGCCATCATCAGGGTGTCGGTCAGTACCATGAGCATGTGCGCCAGCTGCGAGGCGATCAGCGGGCCTGCCAAGCGCAGTAATGCCTTGAGCTCGTGGGTAGGTGCGACGTGCATGGATGTGATCCTTGGCGAAGACGGTGGCGGACGAAGGGCGATTCTGAAGCTTGGGTCAGCTTTTAACAAAAGGATAAATGCGATCATTGGCATGAGTTTTAATCATGGCGATATTATGCGCAGGTCGCCGTATCTCCGCCGAACAAGGAACCTCATGACCCGCAAGTTACCGCCCTTGTATGCGCTGCGTGCATTCGAAGCTACGGCGAGGTTGAACTCATTCACCCGTGCTGGCGAAGCGTTGTCCATTACCCAAAGCGCGGTCAGCCGGCACATTCGCACGCTGGAGGATCACTTTGCCTGCCGACTGTTCGTGCGCAGCGGCCGCAGCCTGCAACTGACCGAAGCTGCACGGGTGCTGCTACCGGGTGTGCGCGAAGGCTTTGCCGCGCTTGAGCGTGCTTGTGACACGTTGCGCGGTGAAGACGAGATGCTGCGCATGAAGGCGCCGTCCACCCTGACCATGCGTTGGTTGCTGGCCCGGCTGAGCCGCTTCCGTCGGCTGCAGCCTGGCAATGAAGTGCAACTGACCAGTGCCTGGATGGACGTCGACCATGTGGACTTCAACCAGGAACCTTTCGATTGCGCGGTGCTGCTGGGCGATGGGGTATTCCCGGCGGAGTGGGAGGTACGCAAGCTGTTCCCCGAACTGCTGGTGCCGGTGGGTGCACCAGGGCTGTTGGATGACGGGCCCTGGACCGCGGCGCGCCTTGCGAGTAGCGAACTGCTGCACCCTACAATGGACAAGCGTGACTGGCGGGTATGGCTGGAGCGCCTGGGCCTGAGTAGCAGGGTTTCGCTCAAGGGCGGGCAGGTGTTCGACACGTTGGAACTGGGCATGATTGCAGCGGCCCGAGGCTACGGTGTTTCAATTGGTGACCTGATGATGGTGGCCGAAGATGTGGCGCAGGGGCGCATGAGCCTGCCATGGCCGACAGCAGTCCCCAGCGGTATGGACTACTACCTGGTATGGCCGCGGACCCGGCCGGGCGGCGAGCGCCTGCGCCGCCTCAGTGCCTTCCTGCAAGCAGAGGTGAATGCCATGGCGCTACCCGAGGTGGTGATCCTGCCAGCCCTTTGATTGCGAGCGCTATATCCCGGTCCGACACTCAAGTATTCAGCGCCGACGCCGATCAAGTGGCACCAGCGTCCCGGAAGAGGGCGCGCTTTCCGTCAAATAAAAGCGGGCGGTCAGCGTGATCAGGATGATCCCGGCCTCTTGCCAGGAGCTTGCCCATGCCTCAACCGCGTGCCCGGATTGCCTCGCAACTCGGTATCGCCCTCGCCATCGTGCTGGCGCTGGTGATTTCCGGCAGTACCCTTTTTGCCCTGCGTTCACTGGACGATGCCAACCTCGCTACGCGCCAGGCCCACCTGGCCAGTGAGGCGCGCTTGCTGGCCGACCAGCTTGACACGTTCCACGGCTCGCTCAAGGACAATACCCAGCGCTTGAGCGGCTTGTTCGAGCGACGCTTCGCATCAGGGCTGTCGCTGCATGCAGGGCAGACCGTGCAGGTCGCAGGGCAGGCAACCCCGGCCCTGTACCTGGGCGATCAGCTATTGAACAACGACTTCCAGCAAGTGGACGATTTCCAACAGATGACTGCCGGTATCGCCACGGTATTCGTGCGCAGTGGTGACGATTTCGTGCGCATCAGCACCAACCTGAAGAAACAGGACGGCAGCCGCGCCATCGGTACCCAGCTCGACCGTCAGCACCCTGCTTACGCCAAGTTACTGGCCGGGCAGATGTACGTTGGCCGTGCCGTGTTGTTCGACCGCAACTACATGACGCGCTACGTGCCGATGACCGACGGTAATGGCCGGGTGATTGCGGTGCTGTTCGTGGGTTTCGATTACACCGATGCGCAGAACGCCCAGTTCGCCAACCTCAAACGCTTCCGCATTGGCCAAACCGGTTCATTGGCACTGCAGGATGAAAAGGGCCAGTGGCTGGTGCCGCCGGCCAATGCCGAGCAGCCGCTGTACAGCGCGACGGCGCCCTTTGCCGAAGGGCCTTGGACGGTGGTTGCGAGCATGCCCCTGGCGGAGATCCGCGAGGTAACCTGGAGCGTTGGGCTGCGCCTTGCCGTCGGCAGCGTGCTGGCCATGCTCATAGCCGTGGCTGCCACGCTCTGGTTGCTCAGGCGTAAGCTGCGCCCGCTGGATGATCTGGTACGGCAAGCACAAGCGCTCGGAGCGGGTGACCTGAACGCACGGCTGAACGTGACCAGCCACGATGAAATCGGACAGTTGGCGCGCAGCTTCAACACGATGGGTGAAGCCCTCTCGAACATGGTCGAGCACATTCGCAGTGCCTCCGAACAGGTCAGCACCCGCGCCCGCTCGCTGTCAGGCCTGTCGGCTGGCGCCTGTGTGGGCATGGACCAGCAATCAGGCGAAATCACCAGCATGGCGGGCGCAGTGGAAGAGTTCAGCGCCACGTCCATGAACATCGCCGACAACATGGCTGGTACCGAGCGCATGGCCCGCGACAATGCCCAGCAGACCCGCGTGGGCCGCGGCGCCATGGACGAAGCGTCGCACTCGCTCAAGCAGATTGCCGATGCCCTGGGTGACACCGCCACGGTCGTGAACAGCCTGGGTGCACGTTCGCAAGAGATCGGCAGCATCATAAGTGTCATCACCGCCATCGCTGAGCAGACCAATCTGTTGGCTTTGAATGCTGCCATCGAAGCGGCCCGTGCCGGTGAGCAGGGGCGTGGCTTTGCAGTGGTGGCTGACGAGGTGCGTGGGCTGGCCGCGCGAACCCGTCAGGCCACCGATGAAATATCCGGCATGATCACCAGCATCCAGCAGCAGACCGGGCATGCCATCACCACGCTGGAGCAGAGTAATCAGCTGATGCAGGACGGCCTGGAGCGCAATGGCAAGGTCGCGCAGGCACTTGCCCGCATCGACGAACAAAGCCGTGCGGCGGGTGAGCAGTTTGCCGTGATCAGTACGGCGACCCAGGAGCAGAGCAGCACAGCGACCGTGCTGAGCCGCAATTTGCAGAGCATCGCCCAGGCCAACGGTGAGCAGCGCGAGGTGGCCAACGAGCTGGCATTAACAGCGCGGGAGCTGGAAGGGTTGGCAGCGCAGTTGCGTCAGGAAGTGGACCGTTTCCGCTGACACGGTGGGGCACCCAAGTGCCCCTTCAACGTGTCGCTTTACAGCGATACCAGGTTCAGTGCCTGCGCGCACGCCTGCAGCGAGCGGCGCTCGCTTTGCGCATAGAGCGCCAGTTCATCCTGCACCTGCAGCCCCAGCGCCGCTTCGAAGGCCGCGCGGTTGGCGTTGCTGCCGTACTCGGCCCGGGCATCGTCGCCCAGGTTGGACTGGAAGATCCCTGCGGCGCTTACCGGCAAGAAATCTTCGTATACCAGTGCCTCGAAATGCACGTGGTCTGCGTCGATCAGCCCTTGCAGGGTAGTTGGCCTGCCTTGTTCACCGCGCGCGGCCAGGCCTTTCTCGGTCGCAAAATAGCGAAAATACGCCAGGCCCTGCTCACGCATCTGCACCAGGTCGTCCGGGAAGGCGGCGAAGGTGTCTGTGAGCATCGCCATGTACTGTGCGGCATTGGCTTCGGCGGGTGCACCACCCAATGCGACGCGGGTCATGTCGAGCAGCTTGTCATAGAGCTGGCGCCCTTTCGGGGTCAACGCCGCGCCACGTTGCTCGATTTCCCCAAAGCGCGCGGTGTGGCTGCCTTCGCTACCGTGCTGACCGCAGAACACGACCTTTTCCTGCAAGGCCTTGAAGCTGGTCTGGCGCAGTAAAATGGGGTGGCGGCGGGGAGGGGGGCCTTCGACCACGGCCTTGGGCGTGATGCCCTTGGCCGGCATGCTGAGCTGGATGGTATCAATATCCAGGGTGCGCGGAGTGAGGTGATTGATGTGCGGGCCCTTGAACGCGACAACATCGGCAAGCAGGCGGTGCTGGTCGTGCAGCTGCTGGTACTGCTCGGCGGTAACGGTAGCGTCGCGGTGCCAGCGGAAGGTGTGCAGGGCTTCCTGTACGAAAGTCTGGGCATCTGCGGTATTCAAGCCGCCATCGCGTTCGCGCTGCTCAATCAGATGGAGTACGCGAGGGGTGAAGATCTGGCGTTTGGCCAGGATATCCTTGGCCATTTCCCGCAACTGCAGGTTGTCGATCAGCTCCAAGCGCAACAGCGAGGTGAAGACACGGAACGGGCTGACGTGCAGCGACTGCTCATGCACGGCACGGAACGCGGTGGAGTGCACCGGGACCCCAGCACTGCTGAGGTCGTAGTAGCCCACTGGCTGCATGCCCATGACCGCAAAAAGTCGCGCGATGGTCGCCAGCTCCTCGGCCGTACCCACGCGGATAGCACCATGGCGTTCATGGCCCAGCCGCTCGAGTTCTCCTGTCCAGCGCAGCGCCTGCGCCACTTCTGGTTGCTCGGCCATCACCTGCTGGTTGATTTCGCTCACCAGCGCCAGCAGCTTGCCGTACAACGGCACTTCCTGTTTGTACATGAGCGACATGGCGGCAGAAAACTGCGCACGGATGCTGTCGGGGCTGACGAAATCATGGGCGGGCATCGCTGGATTCCTGGTTAATGGCTGACCCTTACATGAAAGCGGGGAATGCACCCGGGCCACAAGCGAAAAAAAGTAGGCGTGTCATTCCTTTTTTGATCGACCTAGACAGGCGTAGGGTGCTCCTCCTGTCGAGGGCTTCATGCCTGCAGCTGCTCACCGATCCAATCCACCAGCGCCCGCACCTTGGGCACTTCCGCGGCATGTTCGGCATACGCCAGGTAGTGCGCGCCGGCACTGCGCATTGCATGATTCCAGGGCACGACCAGGCTGCCCTCGGCCAGCTCCTTCGCCACCAGGTAACGCGGCACCAGCGCCACCCCGCAACCGGCCTGGGCAGCGCTCAGGGCCATGTAGAACGTGTCGAAGCGCGGGCCGTGGTACGCGCTGACGCTTTGCAGGCCCTGCTCCAGGAACCATTCGTGCCAGGCTTCTGGCCGTGAAGTGCTTTGCAGCAACACCAGGTCGGTCAATGCCTCGGCACTCGGCAGGTCACGGCCTGCCAGCAGCTCTGGCGAACACACCGGCACGACTTCTTCACCGAACAGCTCGATGCAGCTGGCCCCCGGCCAGGTGCCCTGGCCGTAGAAGAACACGACGTCAGCCGAGCCCTGCAACAGTGAAAAGGGCTCCATTTCGTTGCGGATGTCCAGGTGAATGTTGCTGTGCCGCCGGCCGAAGCCCTTGAGGTGGGGGATCAGCCAGCGCACGCCGAAGCTTGGCTGCGTCGCGACCTTCAGGATCTCGGTCTGCTCCCCGTACGTCAGCACGTAGCGGCTGGACATATCGACCTGCGTGAGGATCTTGTTCACCTCGGCCAGATAGAGGCTGCCGGCTGGCGTGAGCTGTAAACGTCGGCGAATGCGCAGGAAAAGGTGGTGACGCAACAGGTCTTCGAGCTGCGCCACCTGCTTGCTGACCGCACTTTGGGTCAAATGCAGCTCTTCGGCGGCTCGGGTGAAGCTCAAGTGGCGGGCTGCAGCTTCAAAGCACTGCAGGGCGGTCATGGACGGCACCAGACGTTTTGACATAGCGTTCTCACGGGCTCAAATCATTACCTGACGGAATGATATGCGGAATAAAGGTCGTTTGTTGCGCTTAACTGATCGGATTAATACTGATCCACATCATATCCAACCTGTCTACCCATGTAGGAGAACACCAATGGTTGCTGGATTGCTCGAGCGCCTGGGCGTTGCTGCCCAGGCTTACACCCAAGGCGATTACGCTGTACACACGCCAATCGACGGCAGCCAGATCGCTTCGGTGACGCTGCTCGGTCAAGCCGAGACCACCGCGCGTATCGAGCAGGCCCAGCAGGCGTTCGAGGCGTGGCGCAGCGTGCCTGCCCCACGCCGGGGTGAGCTGGTGCGCCTGTTCGGCGAAGTGTTGCGCGAGCACAAGGCAGACCTGGGTGAACTGGTTTCGATCGAAGCAGGCAAGATCACCCAGGAAGGCCTGGGCGAAGTGCAGGAAATGATCGACATCTGCGACTTTGCAGTGGGGCTGTCACGTCAGTTGTACGGCCTGACCATCGCTTCCGAGCGCCCTGGCCACCACATGCGCGAAAGCTGGCACCCGCTGGGTGTGGTCGGTGTGATCAGCGCGTTCAACTTCCCGGTGGCGGTCTGGTCCTGGAACACCGCCCTGGCTCTGGTGGCCGGCAATTCGGTGGTATGGAAGCCCTCCGAGAAAACGCCATTGACCGCCCTGGCGTGCCAGGCGTTGTTAGACAAGGCGTTGAAAGCCTTCGGTGATGCGCCGGCAGGTCTTGCGCAGCTGGTCATCGGCGGCCGTGAAGCAGGCGAAGCCCTGGTCGATGACCCCCGCGTAGCCCTGGTGAGCGCCACCGGCAGCACGCGCATGGGCCGTGAAGTCGGGCCGCGTGTAGCGGCACGCTTTGGCCGCAGCATCCTGGAACTTGGCGGCAACAATGCAATGATCCTGGCACCTAGCGCCGACCTGGACCTGGCCGTGCGGGGTATTCTCTTCTCGGCAGTCGGCACTGCCGGGCAGCGCTGTACCACGCTGCGCCGCCTCATCGTGCACCGTTCGATCAAGGATGAAGTACTGGCTCGGGTCAAAGCCGCCTACGGCAAGGTACGCATTGGTGACCCGCGCAAGGACAACCTGGTTGGGCCCCTGATCGACAAGGCCTCGTTCGATGCCATGCAAGGCGCCCTGGCCAAGGCTCGCGACGAAGGCGGCCAAGTGTTCGGGGGTGAGCGCCAGTTGGCCGACCAATATCCCAATGCCTATTACGTATCGCCTGCCATTGCCGAAATGCCTGGGCAAAGCGAGGTGGTGCGCCATGAAACGTTCGCGCCGATTCTCTATGTGCTGGCCTACGATGACTTCGACGAAGCCTTGCGCCTGAACAACGAGGTCCCCCAGGGCTTATCGTCCTGCATCTTCACCACCGACCTGCGCGAGGCTGAGCGTTTCCAGAGCGCGGCTGGCAGTGATTGCGGTATCGCCAACGTCAACATTGGCACCAGCGGTGCTGAAATCGGCGGGGCGTTCGGGGGTGAGAAGGAGACCGGTGGTGGCCGTGAATCCGGTTCCGATGCCTGGAAAGGCTACATGCGCCGTCAGACCAATACCGTGAACTACTCCCGTGAGTTGCCACTGGCGCAGGGCATCGTGTTCGACTGACTAGCGTGATTGTGTAGAACCAGGGGCACGCCCCTTGGTGGGCGACCAAGCCCGCCTCCATCGGGATCGGTGCATATGCCTCGATGCCTGGGGACGCGGGCTTGGCTGCGAAAGGCCGCACGGCGGTCTCGAACAAGAATAAATTGCGGGAGCCGGGCCATGTCCGAACTGCGTCAAGAATGCTTGTGGGAATGCGTCACCGTGCCAAGCGTGACCGTCCAGGCCCTGGCGGGGGAACACCACGCCGATGTCTGCGTGATCGGCGGCGGCATTACCGGGTTGTCAGCGGCCATTCACCTGCTCGAGCAGGGTAAGTCGGTGATCGTGCTGGAGGCCTGGAAGGTGGGCCACGGCGGCTCTGGCCGCAACGTCGGGCTGGTCAATGCCGGTACGTGGATTCGCCCAGACGACGTTGAAGCCACCCTGGGCCAGAAGCAAGGCAGCCGGTTGAATACGGTGCTGGGTCAGGCTCCGGCCGATGTGTTCGCCATGATCGAACGCCTGGGCATCGACTGTCAGGCACGGCACCAGGGCACTCTGCACATGGCACATAACGCCACCGGCATCGCCGATCTGCAGGCCCGCCACGAGCAGTGGCGACGGCGTGGTGCCGATGTCGAACTGCTGACCGGCGCACAGTGCCAGGAATATTGCGGTACCGACAAGATCGCCGCCGCCTTGCTCGACCGCCGTGCCGGCACCATCAACCCGATGGGCTACACCCAGGGCCTGGCAGCTGCCGTGGTGCGCCTGGGCGGCAAGCTGTTCCAACAGTCCGCAGTTCAGGGCCTGACGCGCGAGGGCGACGGCTGGCGTGTGCAGGCCGCACGCGGTTCGGTTCGCGCCGAGAAGGTGGTGATCTCCACGGGCGCCTACACCGAAGGGGACTGGAGCAACCTGCAAAAGCAGTTCTTCAAGGGCTACTACTACCAGGTTGCCTCCAAGCCATTGCATGGCGCGCAGGCCGACAAGATACTCCCTCACGGCCAAGGCTCCTGGGATACCCGCACCGTGCTCAGCAGTATTCGCCGCGATGACCAGGGCCGTTTGCTGCTCGGCAGCCTGGGCCGGGTCGACAACAAGCCCGCGTGGTTCGTGCGCAGTTGGGCCGACCGTATCCAGCGTCACTACTATCCTGCGCTTGGCAAGGTCGAATGGGACATGCACTGGACCGGCTGCATCGACTTTACGCCCGACCACCTGATGCGTCTGTTCGAACCCGCCCCTGGGTTGGTGGCGGTCACCGGCTACAACGGGCGTGGCAATACCACCGGCACCGTCATTGGCCGGGCGTTCGCCGAGTTTCTGTCAAAAGGGGAAGCAGCCAGCCTGCCGATACCGTTCTCGACCATGAAAGGCGTGAGCGCGACCTCACTGCGCACGGCGTTCTATGAGTCCGGATTCTCGCTGTATCACGCCGGCCAGTGCCTGCGCGTGGTGCTGTGAGGCAACGCCCCACACCGGCAGGTGACGCGTCATTTGTGCAGCCAGCTCAGGAAACCGCCTTTCCTGATGGAAACAGGCTTGTGCAGGAGTAGCGATTCGCGACCCTGACGCCGGACGCGTTGCAGTTTGCTCAAGGCGGTCTGCACATCGCCATGTTGCTGCAGATACGCCTTGACCCGTTGCTTGTCGATGCGATACAGCAGGCAACTGGTCAAGGTTCTGAACTCCACCAGCGAGTCGTCTTCATCAACGAGCCCGTCGATGCCCAGTACTTCACCTGGGCCCATGCGTCCGGCCTCCAGGCGCTTGCCATCCTCCAGCACCGCCGCCGATACAACACCTCGCCCTATGATCAGCACGTGCTCGGACTGCTTGCCCACCTCCAGAATCGTCGTATCAGCCAGGTACTCGACGGCGGTCATGTGCTGGCTCAGTGTGTCACGCTCTTCATCACTCAGGGCGCGGAACACCCGTACCTCGTCCAGCACCTCCCGTTGACGACTGCGCGGCGGCATCGTCAGGTCCTGGTTCCAGAGCACCCCGTTCGCTTCCAGGTGCCGGTGGGCCAGGTCGAACAACTGGTTGCGCGTAGCGTTCTTGCCACTCATGTCGGCGATGAAACCGCTGGCTTCGTATTCCACCGAATCGAGCGTCGAGGTTTTCACGGCTACCTTGGGGGCGGGTGTGGAAAGGATCGCACGGGTACCGCGCAGCGCCTTTTCCAGCGCATCGAACACCTTGCCAGGGCGCACGCTGGCAGGCACGACCACGCTGATCGACACCCCATGCACATCAGCCGGACGGCTATGGTTGAGTAAGCGGGCCTTGGCAGCCACGGAGTTCGGGATGACCGCCAGGCTGCCGCTGCTGGTGAGCAGCCGGGTAGCACGCCAGTCGATGTCCAGCACCTTGCCCTCCGTGCCATCGATGGAAATGGCGTCACCAATCTGATAGGGCCGCGTGGTGTTGAGCACGATGCCGCTGAACACGTCCGCCAGGGTGCTCTGCAAGGCCAGGCCGATGACGATGGCCATCACCCCCGATGTGGCCAGCAGCCCCTTGACGGGCAATTGCAGTACATAGCCGGCCGCCGCCACCACGGCAGCGATGAAGATCAATGCGCCGAGCACATCCTGCAGCAAGCGGCCGCCGTGGCTGCCGCGCGCCACCAGCAACAGGCCGAAAACCACCGTGACGGTGCGCGCGCCAAACAGCCACCAGGCGATGGCAAGCACGGTGGCCAGCAAGTTGCGGGCAACGTCGTCGACCCAAGGCGCGGGCTGCAGCGGGCTCATACCCGCAGCCACCAGCACCAGGCTGAAAAGCAGGAACAGGGTCAGCCGCGTGGCTATTCGCCAGGCATGGCGCTGGGCCGGAATCAGGTGCCAAACGATCAGGTCAAGCAGCAACAGGGTGGTACCGAGCAGCAGTGGGGACGACTGGATGAACGCCAGCATGGTGGTCTCGGGGCAGGGATGGGCTGCGGGTAGTAATAGAGCAGGTTCATGCAGGAGGCAATGGGCACGGCGCTGCAGTTAATGGCGCTGAACCATCGTTCACAAAATAGAACGCTAAAGCCAAAAAACACTATCTACCGCCGATAACTGGATGATTTTAATCTTCTCCCATCAACGCGAAACACCCTACTTACTGCAAATCACGACTACTGGAGTAACCGCCATGACTCAATTCAAATACAACCGCCTGAACAAAGACGACGCTGCCGTTCTGCTGGTCGATCACCAGGCTGGGCTGCTGTCGCTGGTGCGCGATATCGAGCCCGACACCTTCAAGAACAATGTGCTGGCCCTGGCGGACCTGGCCAAGTTCTTCAACCTGCCGACCATCCTGACCACCAGCTTCGAGCAAGGCCCCAACGGCCCACTGGTGCCAGAGCTCAAGGCCCTGTTCCCGGACGCGCCTTACATCGCACGTCCTGGCCAGATCAACGCCTGGGACAACGAAGACTTCGTCAAGGCGGTGAAGGCCACTGGCAAGAAGCAACTGATCATCGCAGGTGTGGTCACCGAAGTGTGCGTGGCCTTCCCGGCCCTGGCCGCCCTGGAAGAGGCGTTCGAGGTGTTCGTGGTGACCGACGCGTCCGGCACTTTCAATGCCATGACCCGCGATGCCGCCCACGACCGCATGAGCCGTGCTGGCGCCCAGCTGATGACCTGGTTCGGCGTAGCCTGCGAACTGCACCGCGACTGGCGCAACGACGTCGAGGGCTTGGCCGCGCTGTGCTCCAACCATATCCCTGACTACCGCAACCTGATGACCAGCTACAACGCGTTCAACGCCAGCAAGTAACCCCACCGCCGCGGGCACCCCGGCCGGTGCCCGCAGGGCCGCACACCTCGATAACGTTCAGCCCGTCCCCTGTTGCCCAGCGGATGCGGGCAGGCTCAGCCCAAGGAATGCAGATGAACACCGCCGCCCAAGACAACCGCAATGTGGTTACCCTGGTGATCCAGCACAAGGTCCGCGCCGCGTCACTGAGCGACTACGAAGTGTGGCTCAAGCACGCGGTAAGCACCGCCCGCCGCCAGGCGGGGCACCTGGACGTCAACGTCATTCGACCCGACCAGGGCGGTCTACACTTCACCACCGTGGTCCGGTTCGCCAATGCCGACTTGTTGCAGGCGTGGGTCAATTCAGCAGAACGCCAGGCGATGATCCGGGACGTGCTGCCGCTGCTCGACGGTGGCGACAGCCCTCAGGTCCATGAGGACCCGGAATTCTGGTTCACCCCACCTGGCACCGGCGCCGTACCACCACCGCGTTGGAAACAGGCGGTGCTGACGTACCTGGTGATCTGCCCGATGACGTTGGTGGTCCCGCACCTGCTGGTCCCGCTCTTCGAACGTTTTCCACAGCTGGCTGGGCCGGTCAGAGGCACCCTGATCGGTAACCTGTTCGTCATTCTGCCTGTGGTGTTCTACATCATGCCCTGGGTCACCCGCCGTTGCGCCCATTGGCTGCGCGGCTGAACAAGCCCTTTTCCACATACCGCTAGGAGATACCGATATGAGCACGTTCCAAACGCGTGATGGCACCTCGATCTATTTCAAGGACTGGGGTACTGGCAAGCCGGTGCTGTTCAGCCATGGCTGGCCGCTGGATGCCGACATGTGGGACACGCAGATGGAGTACCTGGCCAGCCGCGGCTACCGGGCCATCGCCTTCGACCGCCGTGGCTTTGGTCGGTCGAGCCAGCCGTGGACCGGCTACGACTATGACACCTTCGCCGATGACATCGCGCAACTGATCGAGCACCTGGACCTGCATGAGGTCACCCTGGTGGGCTTTTCGATGGGAGGCGGTGATGTCAGCCGCTATATCGGTCGCCACGGTACCGGGCGGGTGGCCGGTCTGGTGCTGCTGGGAGCCGTGACGCCTGTGTTCGGCAAGCGCCCAGATAATCCGGACGGGGTGGATCTGTCGGTGTTCGAAGGGATCGAGGCCGGGTTGCGGGCCGACCGCGCTCAGTTCATCGCCGACTTCGCTGCCCCGTTTTACGGGCTTAACCAGGGCCAGCAGGTGTCCCAAGGCGTACAGACGCAGACCTTGAACATCGCGCTGCTGGCCTCGCTCAAGGCGACGTTGGACTGCGTGACGGCATTTTCGCAAACCGATTTCCGTCAGGACCTGACCCAGGTCGATGTGCCGACCTTGGTGATTCACGGCGATGCCGACCAGGTCGTGCCTTTCGAGACCACCGGCAAGCGCGCGGCGCAGCTGATCGCCGGCGCCGAGCTGAAAGTGTATGCCGGTGCGCCGCATGGGTTTGCTGTGACCCATGCGCAACAACTAAACGAAGACCTGCTGGCGTTTCTCCAGCGTTGAGCCAGACGGGCAGGCGGCGTCGCCACGCCGCCGCTGCGCCTGACGTATGAATTTGCTACCCATTCCAAGGAGGCCCCATGGGCGCTGATCTGATTCTGTTCAACGGCAAGCTGCACACCGTCGACCGCTAGAACCCCAACGCCACCGCCGTAGCCATCAAGGACGGTCGTTTCATCGCCGTGGGCAGCGATGCCGAGGCCATGGCCCACAAAGCAACGGCCACCCAGCTTGTGGACCTGCGCCAGCGCACCGTCATTCCCGGGCTCAACGACTCGCACCTGCACCTGATCCGCGGGGGCCTCAACTACAACCTGGAGCTGCGTTGGGAAGGGGTTCCGTCGGTGGCCGATGCCCTGCGCATGCTCAAGGACCAGGCCGCACGTACGCCGACCCCGCAATGGGTCAGGGTGGTGGGTGGCTGGAACGAGTTCCAGTTCGCCGAAAAACGCATGCCCACCCTTGAGGAAATCAACCAGGCTGCGCCTGATACCCCTGTGTTCCTGCTGCACCTGTACGACCGGGCATTACTCAATCGTGCAGCGCTCAAGGCTGTGGGCTATGACAAGACCACGCCCAATCCACCTGGGGGGGAAATCCAGCGTGACAAATTCGGCAACCCGACGGGCATGCTGATCGCGCGGCCAAATGCCATGATTCTCTACGCCACGCTGGCAAAAGGCCCCAAGCTGCCTCTCGAATACCAGGTCAACTCCACACGCCAGTTCATGCGCGAACTGAATCGATTGGGGCTGACCAGTGCCATCGATGCCGGTGGCGGCTACCAGAATTTCCCGGACGATTATTCGGTGATCCAGGAGCTGGCCGACAACGGTCAGCTCACGGTGCGCATCGCCTACAACCTGTTCACCCAGAAGCCCAAGGAAGAGCTGGACGATTTCCGCAAATGGACGGCCAGCGTCAAGTTGCACAGCGGCACCGATTTCCTGCGTCACAACGGTGCAGGCGAAATGCTGGTGTTCTCGGCTGCCGACTTCGAAGACTTCCTGGAACCGCGCCCGGACCTGCCGCAGACCATGGAGCAGGAACTGGAGCCGGTGGTGCGACACCTGGTCGAGCAACGCTGGCCGTTCCGCCTGCATGCGACCTATGACGAGTCGATCACGCGCATGCTCGATGTGTTCGAGAAGGTCAACCGCGACGTACCGTTCAATGGCTTGCCGTGGTTCTTCGACCATGCCGAAACCATCACGCCCCGCAACATCGAGCGGGTACGCGCCTTGGGTGGCGGCATTGCCATTCAGGACCGCATGGCCTTCCAGGGCGAGTATTTCGTCGACCGCTATGGCGCCCAAGCGGCGCAGCAGACGCCGCCGATCAAGCGCATGCTGGAGATGGGTGTGCCAGTAGGGGCGGGTACCGATGCGACTCGCGTGTCCAGCTACAACCCGTGGACTTCGCTGTACTGGCTAGTCAGCGGCAAGACCGTTGGCGGCATGGCGCTGTATCCCGAAGGACTGAGCCGGGACACGGCCTTGCAGCTCTTCACCCAGGGCAGTGCCTGGTTCTCCAGTGAGCAGGGCAAGAAGGGGCAGATCAAGGTCGGTCAGCTCGCCGACCTGGCGGCGCTGTCGCTGGATTTCTTCTCGGTGGAGGAAGAGGCGATCAAGGGTATCGAGTCGGTGCTCACCGTGGTGGACGGCAAGGTCGTGTACGGCGCCGCCGAGTTCGACACGTTAGGGCCACCCCAGGTGCCGGTGTTACCTGAGTGGTCACCGGTCGCCAAGGTGCCTGGCCACTGGCGCGTGGGCACCCCCTCGCTGGTCGGCATGGCACACCAGTGCTCGGGCCCGTGCGGTGTCCACGCGCACAGCCATGAAAAGGCCCGGCATTCCAGCGTGCCGGTCAATGACTTTCAGGGGTTCTGGGGCGCGCTGGGTTGCTCGTGCTTTGCGTTCTAGGCCCGATTCTGAGGGCTGTGCAGCAGCCCCAGCATTTCAGATACAACGCGCAAGGTTTTGAACGGCTTAGCGTCCCATGGCGACATTCCGATAGACAGGTTGGGGGCCAAAGCACCCGGTTACCCGCAGCCGCTCACTGTCTTGTAACTGAAGCGGCGGGACAATGTCGGGCGCCCGCCATGAACCTTACCGGTTCGAACCTCAAGCCATGTCGCAAAGCGCAAATTCGTCCGCCAGGTGATCGATCAATGCACGCACCGAGGGCAGCAAGCCGCGTCGTGAGGGAAAGATCGCATGCACGATGCCACTGCGCGGGTACCAGCCTGGCAGCAACTCCACCAGGCGGCCTGCTGCCAGGTCGTCACGCACAGCCACGCGTGGCAGGTGCGCAATGCCGATACCCGCAACCACGAAGTGGCGCAGGGCAAACAGGTCGTCGGTGACCATGCGCGGCGTGTGCGGTATGACGATGCTCTGGTTGTTGTCACCGCCCTGGGACAGCTCCCAGTGATACTCCCGCTGGGCGCTGCCCCAATGCAGGCTGGGCAGCGCGCCCAGCAACTGAGGATCGAAACCGTCTGGCAATTGCGCCAGGTAGCGAGGATGGCCCACCAGACACTGGGTGCTGTCGCTCAGTACCTTCATCACCATGTCCGTGTTTTCCAGCGGCGGAAAACGAACACGCAGGGCGATGTCGAAGCCTTCATGCAAGAGATCGACGCGTCGGTTGGTGCTTTCGATGAACAGCTCCACCTGCGGGTACTTGAGCATGTAGCGCGTCAACATCGGCCCGACCCAGGCGTTGAGCAGGGTGGTCGGGCAACTGATACGCACCAGCCCTCGGGGCTCGCTGCGGTTGCGCTCGATGATCTCGGCAGCACCCTCGGCTTCGACGCGCATGGCAAGGCAACGGTTGTAATAGGCCTGGCCGATCTCGGTCAGTGCGAAGTGGCGGCTGGTGCGCTGCAGCAAGCGCACGCCCAGACGCTCTTCGAGGTCGGCAATGCGTCGGCTGAGTTTCGACTTGGGCATGTTCAGCGCCCGACCCGCCGGGGCGAAGCCACCGTGCTCGACCACTTGGGTGAAGTAGTAGAGTGAGTTGAGGTCTTCCAAGAATGCGTCTCCACAGAACCCGCCAAGGGCGGCCTGCGCAGTTTAACGTTCCTGGCGGCTGGATGGTGGATCTGGCGCTTGGGGCGCGGAGCGCGCTCGGGCCCGCCCCGCCCCGGCCCGAGCGCCCGTGCTGGTTCAGTTCTGGACGCTTTGCACCGAGCCGCCATCGACCCGCAGGTTGCTGCCATTGATGAACGAAGCCCGCTCCGAAACCAGCAGCGCGATCGCGGCCGCGACCTCTTCAGGCTTGCCTCGACGCTTCTGCACGATGCCGGGCCGTTCCTCTTCGAGGAAGCTTTCGATAGCCTCCTCGAAGCTCACGCCTTTCTCTTCGGCGCGCTGTTTCATCATGCCATCGGTCATGTTGGTTTCGATGAAGGCCGGCGACACCGTGTTGCACAGCACCCCATGCGCCGCCTCTTTGTAGGACAGGTTCTTGATGAACGCAGCCAGTGCGGCCTTGGCGACGTTGTACACAGCCTCTTCCCAGTAAGGCTGCACGGCATTCTCGGAGGTGATGCACACCAACCGTCCCCAGCCTCGCTTGCGCATCGCCGGAAGGGTGGCCCGCGCCACCCGCACGGCGGTGAAGAAGTCGGTATCCCAGGCTTCCTGGTAGTCCTCGTCCTTCATTTCCAGCGGGTCACCCTTGGCGCCCGTTACCCCCGTGGTATGCACCACGATGTCCACCTGGCCAAAACGCTCTTCGGCTTGCCGGACCAAGTTGTTCACCTCGTCCTGGCGGGTCATGTCCGCCGCTATGAGCAAGGGCGCGCCACCCAACGCCTTGACGGCATCTTCGAGCTTACCTTGGTCGATGTCCGTCAACACCAGCTTCACACCTTCCTCGGCCAGTAGGCGAGCGGTGGCCAGACCAATACCGCCAGCTGCGCCGCTGATCAGGGCCACACGGTTTTTCAAACCTAAATCCATCAACGATCTCCCAGGGAAAGTTCAGCAGCGATAGGTCTTGCGAAATCAAGCATCGGCTCGGCCAATGCCTGAGGGGTCTGGTAAGGCATCAGGTGCCCCGCACCAGGCAGGGTAAGCACAGTGCTGTTAGGGAAGTGCGACAAGGTCGTCCGTTGCTGCTCTTGGGCGTCGGGCACCTGCTGGTCATCGGCGCCGCAGATCAGCAGGGCCGGATAGGCCAGCAGGCCGATGCGATCGCTCCAGTCCTCGCGGCTGCCATGGTCGACCCAGGCACGCCAGGCGTCGAGGTTGACGGCCTGGGCGTCGGCGATGGCGACTTCGCGCAGGGCATCGGGCAGCCTGTGGTAGCTCGAGTCGTCGACGAAGGCTTCGGCTTGCTCCCGGCTGGCGGTGTAGGCCCGTTGCTGGTCGCGGTCTTCATCGCTCATCGGCTGGGGGCCAGGGGGTGATGGGGCGACCAGGATCAGGCCCTGAAGGTAGTCCGGGCGGCGAGCGGCCAGCACGACCGCGACTTTTCCGGTCATCGAGTGGCCAACAAGGATGCAGTGCTTGAGCCCAAGCTCCCGGATGCTCGCATCGACCTGGTCGGCCATTTCGTCGACCGTATAGCCGGTGACGTCATTGGCGTCGCCGTATCCGGGTGTGTTCAGGGCGATGCAGGCATGCGTACGGTCCAGGTAAGGGAGGGTGGCGGACCATGTTCGGTGCGAGCCGCCCAGAAAATGCATCAACACGAAGGTAACGGGACCGCGGCCTTGCTGGCTGTGTGGGAGCATCGAGCACCTGAAATCGTTCGCTTTATAGATGGAAAGCGAAGCGGCTGGGGAAGTTCATTCAGGCGCTGCGGGCACTGGGCAGCATTGTTTCTGCGGGGTGGGCATCCAGGTTTCCTTTCAGCCACCCCCAGGACGGTACTGCAGGGCCTCGGCCAGATGCGCCCGGCCAATCGCCGTGCATCCCTCAAGGTCTGCCAGTGTCCTGGCGACCTTGAGCAATCGGTGTGCTGCTCGCAGCGACAGCGTCAGCCGTTCACAGGCGCCTTCCAGCCAAGCCTGATCAGGTGCTGCCAAGCTACAGTGCTGGCGCAGCCCGTCCAGGTCGAGGAATGCATTGGCGCACCCTTGCCGACGCTGTTGCACGTCCCGGGCGTGCGCGACCTGGAGGGCGACGTCGGCACTGCTTTGCCCGCAGGGCCGATTGTTGAGTGTGGTGCTCTCGCGCGCCACGGTCAGGTGCAAGTCGATCCGGTCCAGCAGCGGGCCTGACAGTTTATTGCGATAACGGGAGATTTGTTCGGTGCTGCAACGGCATCGCCCTGTGGGGTCGCCCAGGTAGCCGCAGGGGCAGGGGTTCATGGCGGCGACTAACTGAAAGCGGGCAGGGAAGCGCACTTTATCCCGCGCCCTGGCGATCACGATCTCGCCAGATTCCAAGGGTTCACGCAGCACTTCAAGTACCCGGCGCTCGAATTCGGGCAACTCGTCCAGAAACAGCACCCCGTGGTGGGCCAAGGTGATTTCCCCGGGCTGCGGCCGGCTTCCGCCACCCACCAGCGCAGGCCCGGAGGCGGAATGGTGAGGATGGCGAAACGGTCGCTGTGGCCAGCTGCTCAGCGGGGTGTGGCCGCTGACCGACTGGATGGCGGCGACTTCCAGGGCTTCATGCTCATCCAGCGGTGGCAGCAGGCCCGGCAGGCGGCTGGCCAACAAGGTTTTGCCAGTGCCCGGCGGCCCGGTGAAGAGCAGGTTGTGCGCCCCGGCAGCGGCCAGTAGCAGCGCGCGTTTGGCGGCCAGTTGCCCCTGCACCTCGCTCAGGTCGGGATAGGGGCGAGGGTCCAGGAGCAAGCCATTGGCGGCATAGGCAGGTAGCGGTACCTGCCCGTTCAGATGGGCCACCAGCTCCAATAGATGGCCGACGGCATACACCACCAAACCGCTGGCAAGGCTGGCTTCCTCGGCATTTTCACGGGGTACTACCAGCGCTCGGCCAGCCTCGCGTGCGGCGAGTGCTGCGGGCAAGACGCCCTGCACCGGCCGCAACGTGCCCGACAGCGCCAGCTCGCCCAGGCATTCGAGCTCGGTCAGGGCACCAACGGGCACCTGGGCGTCGGCCGCCAGGATGCCCAAGGCGATGGCCAGGTCATAGCGGCCACCGTCCTTGGGCAGGTCGGCGGGTGCGAGGTTTTGCGTGATGCGCCGCGCAGGGTAATTCAAGCCACTGTTGACGATGGCACTGCGCACGCGGTCCTTGCTTTCCTTGACCGTGGTTTCGGGCAAGCCGACTAATGTGAGATGAGGCAAGCCATTTGCTAAATGGGTTTCGACGCTGACGGCCGGGGCCTGTACGCCTACCTGGGCGCGGCTGTGGACAAGGGCTAAAGACATGGGCGCTCCATTCGCTGCCAAGACCGCTTCCTGCGGATGGACCAAGCATAGCGAGCCAGGATGGCGGTGGGGGTACCAGTGTGCTTCTGATCATTTCCGCCTAAGTAGCGCCTGGAAATGGATCCAATAGCTTTGCGCAGCGACCTTCTTTGGCTTAGTGTTGTTCAAGCAAACCACCGATGCCATGGGATGGCACCGCTTCGACCTTGAAATGGACTTGAGGTATTGCGCTGTGCAAACGCTCACCCACACCCGTGAGGTTATTCGCGAACTGGTTCAGACCAATGCGTTCGTCGAGCTCAACCGCTATTTCGATTCCCTGGAGGCCCGCTGGCACCAAGCCCCTCCGGGTGAGTTCCCAGCTTACCTCTCAGCTGTCGAGCGCCATCTGCTGATCGACCCGGACCAGGGGGACAGAGCGCTGAGCCAGGTCCTTCGGGCCTGGATCGATGCCTGCCCCAGGGCCTATCACCCGCAGGTCGTCATGGGCTTCTATTGCCTCAACCGTGCCTGCCAGGTGGACCAGGGCGGCGCCCGCACACCGGCACGCTGGCTGGCGATAGAGCAAATGTGCGAAACCGCCACTGCCCATTTACTCAAAGCCCTGGCCCGTTCGGAGCGACCGGTTGCGGCCTCCATAGGCTTGCAGTTGCTCAGTGCCAGGTTCCGCGAGCCGGGCTGGCTGATGGAGCTGTTCAATGAACAGCCTGCCCGCTTCAGGCCCAGTGCACGTGCGGATGTAGAGGTGCAGGAGGCTGCGGCGCCGTATTTGGTCAGGCATGGGGTGATGCCCTTGGCCGAGCTGCCTCGGATGTTGCCCGATGGGCTCGCGCCGCGCACCGAGCGCCAGGAACCGCAGGCCTATTGGCTGAGCCAGGCATTGGCCGCACGGCCGGGCTGCTTCGAGGCCATCAAGGCCCATGCGTTGTATCTGTTGCAGGACCGACGTGGGCAAGTCGAGTCCGTCGAACGGTTGGTCAACATGCCGTCCTGCCAGGGCTGGAGCGAGCCGTTGCGCAATGCGCTGCGATGGATGGCCGTCGAGGCACGCTTGAAGCTCCCCAGTACCGAGCGCCCAAGCGCCGTGGCCAAGTACCAGCAGTTGTTCGACGACTGGGCTGTGCGTCCCCTACGGCCCAGGGAGACTGCCGTAATGCTGGCATGGCGCGGTGCATTGCAGGCGAGCGTTTTACGCGATCACAACCAGGCACTGGCCGATTTTACCCAGAGCCTTGCATGCCCTGCCGACTTGGGCGGCATTCAGGCACTGGGGCCGCCGCTTCGACATTTGATCATCACGGCTTTGACGAGCACGCCCGCGCGCGAACAGGCATTGCTCAATACCGCGATCCTTCGCCTGAGCGATGGCCGCTCTCACGCCGCTGCCTGTGCGCTGCGGGCCGCGGGTCATCACTTTGGCTTGTGGGGCCTGGCGCGCAGCGGCGATCAAGCCAAGCGCTGGCTGGCGATTGCGATCAAGCGCCAGCGGGCGGGCCAGGCGCCGGGCCTGAAAATCCTGGAACTGTCCCGCTTGCTCTGGTCCTACGGTCGGCATGAGGTCGCCTACTTTTTGCTTCAGGGCGGCGCCGAGCAAGCCCTGTCAGGTGCGGCGTTGAGCCTGTTCGAACTGCACCAGGGTGAGTGGAACGATACCCCTGGGCGATATCTGGACCGTGAAGTGGCTGAGCAATGGTTGCTGCGCGCCGTTCAGACGGGCAGTCGCCAAGCCAAATACCGGTTGGCCTGCCTGCAGATGCAAGGGGGGACGAACTTTGGTGATCGAGACAAGGTGCTTGAGGTCAGGTGCCTGTTGATAGACGCCCTGGGCAATGCTCAGACCAATGCCTGCGCACGGTTGCACCTGGGCATATTGCTGCGCCAGTTTGGCCAGCCGCGTGAGCGAGCCGAGGCGGTCGCCTACTTGCTCAGCCTGGTGGAACACCCGGACAGCGCTATTGCGGCGCGTGCCAGTGCCGAGCTGGGGCTTGCCTGGATGCAGGGGCAAGGTACACGCAGGCAAAGCCGCTACGCAGCCATCGAGTGGGTGACCCACGCGGCGAGTCTGCGACCTGGCGACACTGCCATCGAAGACATTCACGCCGAAGTCCTCAATTCGCATAACAGGGTACGCACCCTGTTCACGCAATACGGTGCTGCATTGTTCCGGGGCACCCTACGCCCCAGCGAACTGCCGCCCAAACCTGGCCTGGATCGACCGGCCCGCAGGCTTGAAGCGCGCTGAAACCTGATAAGAGGCTGATTCACTCAGCCTGGGCGTCAGCGTTTAGCTTCCAGGCGCGCTTCGAGTTCGGCGACTTGTTTTTCCAGCGCCTCCAGGCGAGTCCGGGTGCGTGCCAGCACCACCATCTGACTATCGAATTCCTCGCGGCTGACCACGTCGAGCTTGCTCAAAGCGCCCTGCATCAGGGCCTTGAACTGGCTTTCCAGCTCGGCCCGAGGCTGGGTGTTGTCGCTGCTGAACAGGCGCGAGGCCTGGTCGCTCAGGGCATCGAGAAGGGCTTTGGGCGCGAGCATCAAGGTATCCACCAGTGTCGGGAAATGGTGGCCAGTGTACCACGCACCCCGGTGTCTCCAATGACGAGGCGGCGTTGCACATTTTTCGCGCAATGGCAGAGTCGGCCTCGCACCGTATGAGTGCACAGGCTGGGTAGTGGCGATGGGCCAAAGCCGTGCAATGTGACCAAAGGTCTGATTTTGCTGGCTTTCACAAACCTGGCAAGGTTTCTGCAAAGTGCTAAGCGAGCCATGCACTGATGCAGTTCCTTGTGACCAGGCAGTGCGCATGCCGACGACGCGTTACAAAAGGCAACCGCTGCGCTTAGACTTGAGACGGGTTTGTTTTCCTGGGGCAAGTCCACCAAATCGGGAGAGAGTTTCATGAAGCTAGTCACAGCCATCATCAAGCCGTTCAAGCTGGACGACGTGCGCGAGTCACTGTCGGAAATCGGCGTGCAGGGCATCACCGTCACCGAAGTCAAAGGCTTCGGGCGTCAAAAGGGTCACACCGAACTGTATCGCGGTGCCGAATACGTGGTCGATTTCCTGCCCAAGGTGAAGATCGATGTTGCCATCGATGACAAAGACCTGGATCGGGTAATCGAGGCCATCACCAAGGCTGCCAACACCGGCAAGATCGGTGACGGCAAGATCTTCGTGGTGAATCTGGAGCAGGCGATCCGCATCCGTACCGGCGAGACCGATACCGACGCGATCTAAGCAGCAACACAAGCCTCACCAAACCCAACGCCCCAGGAGAAAACAATATGACTCTGCGTAAGATCGCAGGGCTAGGAGCCCTATTGTCCTTCGTCATGCCAGGGCTTGCCCTTGCAGAGGAGGCCGCGCCAGCACTCAACTCCGGCGACACCGCCTGGATGCTCACCGCCACGGCGCTCGTGCTGTTCATGACCATCCCAGGCCTGGCGCTGTTCTATGGCGGCATGGTGCGCTCGAAAAACGTGTTGTCGGTGATGATGCAGTGCTTCGCCATCACTGGCTTGATGAGCATTCTCTGGGTCGTCTACGGGTACAGCATGGCCTTCGATACCACCGGTATGGAGAAGGGCGTTCTCAACTTCAATTCCTTCGTCGGCGGCTTCTCCAAGGCATTTCTCAGCGGCGTGACGCCTGACAGCCTGACCTCGGCCACGGCGCTGTTCCCCGAAGCGGTGTTCATCACCTTCCAGATGACGTTCGCCATCATCACACCGGCCTTGATCGTGGGCGCCTTCGCCGAGCGCATGAAGTTTTCGGCCATGCTGGTGTTCATGGGCATCTGGTTCACCCTCGTGTATGCGCCGATCGCCCATATGGTGTGGAGCGGTGACGGTGCCCTGATGTGGGACTGGGGCGTGCTGGACTTCGCGGGTGGCACCGTCGTGCACATCAATGCCGGTATCGCAGGCCTGGTCTGCTGCCTGGTGCTGGGCAAGCGCAAAGGCTACCCGACCACACCCATGGCACCGCACAACCTGGGCTACACGCTGATGGGCGCGGCCATGCTGTGGATCGGCTGGTTCGGTTTCAACGCGGGTTCGGCGGCTGCGGCCAACGGCACTGCAGGCATGGCCATGCTGGTCACCCAGATCGCCACGGCTGCTGCGGCGTTGGGCTGGATGTTCGCCGAATGGATCGGTCACGGTAAGCCCAGTGCGCTGGGTATCGCATCGGGCGTGGTCGCGGGCCTGGTCGCCATTACGCCGGCAGCGGGCACGGTGGGGCCGATGGGCGCCCTGGTCATCGGCCTCGCATCGGGCGTGATCTGCTACTTCTGCGCCACCAGCCTCAAGCGCAAGCTCGGCTACGACGACTCCTTGGACGCATTTGGCGTACACGGCATCGGCGGTATTGTCGGCGCCATTCTGACCGGTGTGTTCGCAGCCCCGGCGCTGGGCGGCTTCGGCGCGGTCACCGATATCGGCATGCAGGTCTGGGTGCAGGCCAAGGGCGTGATTTTCACCGTGGCCTACACCGCCATCGTCACCTACATCATCCTCAAGGTCCTGGACCTGGTGATGGGGCTTCGGGTCAACGAAGAAGAAGAAGCCGTTGGTCTGGATCTGGCGCAGCACAACGAACGCGGCTACAACCTGTAACAACGAAGCTGCAGAAATATGCCCGGCTTGCCGGGCATTTTTTCGTCTTGTGGTTGGGGTCGGCCTGGCCAGGCGTCCGGGGCATGGGCTGGCATGTGGCTCACCTGCTGCCTTTTTTTGATCACTTGCCCAGTATTTTCAGGCGCGCAAACGGTTTATCCCGCCTGTTTGTGACACGGGTACAAAACTTACAAAAGTTGGGGCATTCATGGCGCTTTGCTTTTTCTGCGAGCGCGCTAGAATGCGCGCCGAAGGGTGTTGGATCATGCATTCATCACCCCTGCCAGCCTTTGCCAGGCTTGCTAAAAAAGCGCGTGGCCCAGCAGGGGTCACAGGTTTTGTGCGGCACTGCCACGTGCAGGCCCACCAGGGTACAGCCGTCCGTCAGATGTGTTGGCCCAAAGGCCGAGGTCGAACCCACGGCCAGTGGAATTTTCGCCAGGCGCTGCCGGTCTACGGCTGCACTGGTCTCTAACTAACCTGCTTTTGCACGTCATGAGGTAGAACATGAGCGACGACGATCTGGAAAATGATGACCTCGAGGTCGGTGATGAAGACGAGGCTGACGACGGCCTGGAAGCGGCTGCCGATGATGTTGCAGAAGACGCTGGCGACGACGACAGCAGTCCTGCACCCGCTGCCAAGGGCAAATCCAAGGCGGCTGTCTCGGTAGACGAGATGCCCAGCCTGGAAGCCAAGCAAAAGGAGCGCGATGCCCTGGCCAAGGCCATGGAAGAGTTCCTGTCGCGTGGTGGCAAGGTTCAGGAAGTCGAGGCCAACGTGGTCGCCGACCCACCCAAGAAGCCGGACAACAAATACGGCAGTCGCCCTATCTAAGCGATGCCCTCGAAAAACCCGCCGTCGCTGCGGGTTTTTTTATGCCTGGTTTGCGCGGCGAGGTGCTGTCGGCGAGGTCATTGCCAGCGAGCAAGCACCTCGTGCAGGTGCGACAGGCGCTGAATTTCGGCATCGGGCGCTTGTTCACCGACCCATGCCTTGGCCTGGGGGTTGAACCAGACAGCGCGCAGCCCGGCGCGCTGAGCACCGGCAATGTCATCGCGAGGATGATCGCCGACGTGCACCGCTTCGCTGGCAGGCACGCCGCTGCGCCGCAGGGCCTCTTCAAACGGGGCAGGGTCGGGCTTGCCGATACCCAGGTCCTCCGCGCACAAGGCGAAGCGGAAATAGTCGGCCAGCCCCAGCCGGCTGACATCGGCATTGCCATTGGTGATGACGCCCAGGGCGTAATGCTGGCTCAGCAATTCCAGCATCGGCTGGACTTCCGGGAAAATCTCGACCTTGTGCCTGGCCTGCAAGAACACCTCGAACCCCTGTTCGGCCAATTGTTGCGCCTGCGTCTGGCCGTAGCCGACATCTTCGAGGGCGCAGGTCAGCACGCGGCGGCGTAAGGCGCTTATGCGGTGCTTGAGCTCGGGTTCTGCCAGGACGATCCGTTCACGGATGGCGAACAGATGTTCGACAGGCACGTCGCCCAGCAACGGGGCATTGGCTTGAAGCCAGTCGCGCAGCACAACCTCGGCACTGGCAATGACCGGCGCTGTGTCCCACAGAGTATCGTCGAGGTCGAAGGTGATCAGCTTGATGTTCATCAGTCGGTGCCTTTGCTGCGTTTGGCCCTGGGATGGGCGCTGTCGTACACCGTTGCCAGGTGCTGGAAATCCAGGTGCGTATAGATTTGCGTCGTGCCGATGTCGGCGTGTCCGAGCATTTCCTGTACAGCGCGCAAGTCCTGGGACGATTCCAGCACGTGGCTGGCGAAGGAATGGCGAAGCATGTGCGGATGCAAATGCTGGCCCAGCTCGCGTTCTCCGGCCACCCTGACCCGCTGTTGCACGGCGCGTGGGCTGATGCGATTGCCTTGCCGAGTGATGAATACGGCGCGATCCCTGGGGTTGCCGGCGCCACGCACGCGGTACCACGCCTGCAGCGCCTCCCGCGCCTTGCGCCCTACCGGCAGCACGCGGGCTTTGCCGCCTTTGCCCAGCACCTGTACCAGGCCACCGGCCAGGTCGACATGGTCGAGATCAAGGTTGGTCAGCTCCGAAAGGCGCAGGCCTGAGGAGTAGAACAATTCGAGGATGGCTTGATCGCGCAGGGCAATGAAATCATCGTCCACGCCGCCATCGAGCAGTTGCAAGGCACGGTCGGTGTCGAGCACTTTAGGCAATCGACGCTCCCCCTTGGGAGCGCTCAGGCCATTGGCAGGATCGTGCTGGCAGATCTTTTCGCGGTTGAGGTAACGGTACAGTCCTCGCACCGCCGATAGCAGCCTGGACAGACTGCGCGAAGACTGGCCCTGGTGATGCTGGCGCGCAATCAACTGGCGCAGGTGCTGAATCTGCAAGGCTTGCCAGCCCCCGATAGCCTGCTCGCTGCAGTAGGCCATGACCTTCTCCAGGTCCCGACGGTAGCCCACAAGCGTGTGCTCGGAAACCTGGCGCTCATTGCGCAGGTGTGCGCAGTAAGCCTCCAGCTGGCGCTCCATCAGCGCACCGGGCGCAGGCTTTGGCTGACGCGGGGGACCACACGGCCCAGCACCTCGGCGATATAGCTCAGGAACAGCGTGCCGACACTGCTCTTGTAATGCTGCGGGTCGCGGCTACCAATGGCCAGCACACCATGCAGCCCCTGGTGCTCCAGGGTCGCCACTGCGCTGGAGCCTACGTCGCGGCGTTGCTCCTCACCGAACAGAAACGCCAGCTCGTGGTCACGCAGGCTGCCGCTGACGGTCTTGCCGCTACCGAGCAGCGGGCCGATCGCTTGCTGGGCTTCGGCGTTGCTGACCCAGCGCCCCACGGGCGCCACGTTGTCGCCAAACAGGATCAGGCTGACGAAAGGCACCTGGAACTCCTGACGCAGGCTGTCTTCGACGACCATCACCACGTCTTCCAACGTGGTGGCGTCGAGCAAGTCCAGGATCAGGCGTCTGGTCTTGTCGAACAACCGATCGTTGTCACGGGCCACGTCCATCAACTGCGAAAGGCGGTGGCGCATCTCGATGTTGCGGTCGCGCAGCAACTTGAGCTGGCGCTCGACCAGGGAAACACTGTCACCGCGCTGGTGTGGAATGTGCTGCTCGACCAGCAGCTCATCATGCTCGGTGAAGAAGGTCGGATGAGCACGCAGGTAAGCGACCACCGCTTCGGCATCGAGCTCAGCGGCTTGCTGGGGTATATCCTTGGGGTGATCGGTCATGACGGTTACTCGCTTAAAATCGAACCTGTCCTTCGTAGACGCGTACGGCTGGGCCGGTCATCACCACCGGCTTGCCTGGCCCGGCCCACTCGATATGCAAGCGCCCGCCCGGCAGGTCAAGGGAGACGGGCGAGTCCATCCAGCCCTGGCTGATGGCAGCCACGGCAGCTGCACAGGCCCCGGTACCACACGCCTGGGTTTCCCCAGCACCGCGCTCCCACACGCGCAAGTTGGCGCGGTGGCGGTCAATGACCTGCAGGAAGCCGGCATTGACGCGCTGGGGGAAGCGCGGGTGGTTTTCGATCTTCGGCCCCAGCTGATGCACAGGGGCACTGACCACATCGTCCACGCGCAGTACGGCGTGAGGGTTGCCCATGGACACCGCTGCAATCGAATGCACCTTACCGTCCACCTCCAGCGGGTAGCTCACCGACTGCGCGTCGGCGACGAACGGGATGTCGGCAGGGACGAAGCGTGGCGGGCCCATGTCGACACTGACCTGGCCGTCGTTCTGCACGTCCAGCACGATGATGCCGCCCTTGGTTTCCACACGTATGCGCTTCTTGGCGGTCAGGCGCTTGTCGAGCACGAACCGCGCAAAGCAGCGTGCACCATTGCCACACTGTTCAACTTCGGAGCCGTCGGCATTGAAGATACGGTAGCGGAAATCGACTTCCGGGTTGTTTGGCGCCTCGACGATCAGCAACTGGTCAAAGCCGATGCCCGTGTGGCGATCGCCCCACTGCTTGGCGTGCTTGGGCTGGATGTGGGCATGCTGGCTTACCAGGTCCAGGACCATGAAGTCGTTGCCCAGCCCATGCATCTTGGTAAAACGCAGCAGCATGGGCTTACTCCGGCAGCAGGCTTTCGCCAGCGTACAATTCGGCGATGGTTTCGCGGCGGCGTACTTCGAAAGCCTGGTCGCCGTCGACCAGTATTTCCGCGCAACGGCCACGCGTGTTGTAGTTGGAGCTCATCACGAAACCATAGGCGCCTGCTGACTGAACGGCCAGCAGGTCACCTTCGGCAAGGTTCAGGACTCGGTCCTTGCCCAGGAAATCGCCGGTTTCGCAGATCGGACCGACCAGGTCATACGGACGACCTTCGCCCTCACGCGGCTTGACTGCACAGATGCCCATCCAGGCCTGGTACAGGGCTGGGCGGATCAAGTCGTTCATGGCCGCATCGATGATGGCGAAGTCCTTGTGTTCGGTGTGCTTGAGGTACTCCACACGGGTCAGCAGCACGCCAGCGTTGGCCACGATATAGCGCCCCGGCTCGAACACCAGTGCCAGGTCCCGATCGCCCAGGCGCGTGCGAATAGCCTGGATGTAATCGGCTACCAGCGGTGGTTCTTCGTCGCGGTAGCGCACGCCGATCCCGCCACCCAGGTCCAGGTGGCGCAAGTGGATGCCGCACTCTGCGAGGCGGTCGACCAGTACCAGCAAGCGGTCCAGCGCATCGAGGAAGGGCTCCACGGTGGTCAGCTGCGAACCGATATGGCAATCGACCCCGACTACGTCCAGGTTGGGCAACTGAGCGGCCCGCACGTAGATGGCCTCTGCATCGGCGATGGCGATGCCGAACTTGTTTTCCTTGAGCCCGGTGGAAATGTACGGGTGGGTACCTGCATCCACGTCCGGGTTGACCCGCAGCGAGACGGGCGCGACCTTGCCCATTTCGGCGGCCACCTGCTGCAAGCGCTCCAGCTCGTCGGTGGACTCGACGTTGAAGCAATGCACGCCCACTTCAAGCGCACGACGCATGTCTTCGCGGGTTTTGCCCACGCCGGAAAACACCACGCGGTCGGCGCGCCCGCCAGCAGCCAACACGCGCTCGAGTTCGCCACCTGAAACGATGTCGAAGCCTGCACCCATGCGCGCCAGTACATTGAGCACGCCCAGGTTCGAGTTGGCTTTGACGGCGAAGCAGACCAGGTGTTCACACCCTTGCAAGGCATCGGTGTAGCTGCGGTACTGGGCCTCGATGTGGGCGCGCGAATACACGTAGGTGGGGGTACCGTGCCGCTCGGCGATCGCCGACAGGGACACCCCTTCCGCGAACAGTTCACCGTCGCGGTAATTGAAGACGTTCATCCGATTCCCTTATTGCTCAGGCGACTGCTCAGGCTCGGACTGCAGCGTGTCTTGCTGCTCCTCGGTCTGTGCTGACTTGGCTTTGGTCTGGTGCTGGTGCGCCGAGTGGGCGTCTTTGCGGTCCTTGCCGTCATCGGGCAGGTACAGCGGGCCTTTCTGGCCGCATGCAGAAACGAGGCAGGCAACAGCGACCAGCGCCGCGAGGGAGGAAATCAGGCGCTTCATGGATGAAATCCTTAGAAAAATGCAGTATTGAGCCCGAGTATACCGAGCGACCGGCGGCTTGCCTATGCAAGTACCGGCCCGCCGGGCAGGCTATTCTTGGTGCCGACCTGCACCTGTTTGCCGTCAGGGCTGCATTGCGAGCGAAGTGGCCTGCAAGGACCCTGGCTAAACCTTTGCATTCATCGGCCAGCGCCCGTATCGTGCCCGGCTTGCCTGTCACGCCGCCAATTTCGAGGTTCCTGCAATGAGTTTGAGTGAAGCGCGTTTCCATGATCTGGTCGACGCTACCCAGCAGGCGCTGGAAGACCTGTTCGACGAAAGCGGGCTGGACCTGGACATGGAGAACTCCGCTGGGGTGCTTACCGTCAAGTTCGAAGGTGGAGCCCAGCTGATCTTCAGCCGCCAGGAGCCTTTGCGCCAGCTGTGGCTGGCCGATCGGTCAGGCGGCTTCCACTTTGACTATGACGAAGAGAGCGGCAAGTGGGTGTGCGAGAAGAGCGAAGAGCTGCTAGGTGAAATGCTTGAGCGCATCGTGTGGGAGCGAGCCGGCGAAAAGCTGGATTTCGACGACATCTGACATGAGCAATGCACCCGTTCGGCCCCCCAAGCCGCTTTACAGCAACGTCAGCCCAGCGGTGCCATCGCCGTGCATCAGCATCTGCCGCCTTGACGAGCAGCGCGTGTGCACCGGCTGTCATCGGCATGTGGAACATATCCGCGAATGGCGCTCTGCCGATGACGAGCGCCGTCGGCAGATCTGCCGCGAGGCCACTGCGCTTCGCGACCGTAAGGCACACTGATAGCAAGGGCTTGAGTATTTGCCCCGCTGTGGTAGTGTCGGGGCTTGCGTCGATGACGCCAAAGCATTCGAAAACCCCGCCTTTGGGCGTAATGCTGGTCACTTAGGGCTGCACAGCAGCCCCAACAATCTCAAGTGAACAGCACTACGCGCTCAGGGCGGGGTTTCGCTTTATCTGTGCATCGAAAAACTGCCTGTTCAAAGGAGTCTGACTGGATCATGAGCACCAAGCCTTCCCTTATCCTCACCCGTTTGGATGTACAACGTCTGGAGCGTCTGCTCGATAGCCTCGACGAAAGTACCCCTGGCGTGCTCGCGCTCAGCGGCGAGCTCGACCGTGCCGAGCAGGTGGTAGGTCATGATGAGGTACCGGCAGGTGTGGTGACCATGAATTCGCGCGTGCATTGCCGCGAGCAAGCCAGTGGCAAGGACTACCACCTGACCTTGGTCTACCCCAAGGATGCCGGGCCAGACGGCAAGGTCTCGGTCCTGGCGCCCATCGGCTGTGCCTTGCTCGGGTTGTCGGTGGGTGAGCAGATCGACTGGCCGGCGCCAGGGGGCAAGACCCTCAAGCTGGAGTTGCTGGAAGTCGAGTACCAGCCGGAAGCGGCGGGCGATTTCGACCTTTAGTGCTTGCAACGCACCGCTGGCGCGCCCAGTGCCTAAGCCTGGCTCGCCAGCACCTGCCGTAGCCCCTCATTCAAGGCCTGCTCAAGCGTCCGCTTGTAGTTCAGGTAGACCTGCGTCGTGGCCTGGTGGCCATCGGGCAACCCGGAAACATCCAGGTCGGTGATGTAGCACCGATACTGGCCCGCATTTCGCCGTTGGGCGATGATTTCCCGGGCCACCACGCCATACAGGCTCGGCCCATGGTCGAGCTCGGAGAACTCCTGCTCTTCGCAGAACAAGGTCACGTGCGTGGCACCGTCGGCGTCGGCGTGAAGCATGGCCTGGACGTCGTAGTAGGGCTGCGCGTTCCCCGCATCCGGTGCCGCCCGCTGCTCCAGGCCCCGTGCCCTGCCTGATCCAGACCCGAGCAGCTGCGCGTACACGATGCCCAGGCGTGCTGCTTGCCTTGCACCATAAGGCAACTGCGCCTCGCGTCGTCGCAAGACCGATGCCAGAAAGCGTTGCAGCGGCAGCAGAAGATGAGGTTCGTCCTGCAACGGCACGCGCTCGTGCCACAAGGCGTTGCATTCATCCAGCACGTAGAGCTCGGCCCAGTTGTCGAATAGTCGATAGAAGACCTGAACGCAGTCGCGGCGGGCTTGCTCGAGCACAAGGCCCACATCGGTGTCCGCCAGGGCATTGGCATCCAGATACACAGGGCTGTAGGTGCTGCGCGCCTGGCCCAGGAACGCGAGTAGCGCATCATGATCGTCCAGGCTTGTGAGGACGACCTTGCCCCCAAGCCACTCCAGCACATGAACCTGGTGCGCCACTTGCACCAGGTAACGGCCAGGGGCCTCCTGTGCGTGCAACTGCCGCGCGGTCTGGAAGAGCTCGGCGACACGCTGACTGATGGCCTGCGCCCGGTGCTGGGCAAAGCAGTGCGCCCGCACGTTGGGCCAGCCGCTTGCCTGTTTCGGCAGGTTGATGAAGTCGCGCAGGCATCGCATCAGCGCGTGCTCGCCGTCGTAGCGGTGTACCAGCACTTCGTTCCAGGAGTTGACCGTGACCTGGTCCACCGTCAATACCAGGTTTTCCCGCAGGCCACCGTAGCTGAGCGAGTCGGTACGTTCGGTGGTCAGCAGGATATCCAGTTCACGGTGGTGGGGCAGTGGGTCGATGCCCACGTTGATCAGCAGCAGCACATCGTCGGCAGCGCTTGGCTGCAATAGCTTCACCTCGCTGACGGCCAGCAGCGGCAACACGATGAGCTGCTGCAGGCTCGCGAGCAGGCCCTGCAATTCAGGCTCTTTCAGATCGCTGATGCCCGGATGAAGCGCCAGTCGTGTGTGGCTGTCTATCACGCCATTGCAATGGGCCCAGACCAACAGTTCCACAAGGTGCCAGCAGCGCTTGATCGGGTTGGCGAGTTCCATCTCATGGCCATGCAGGTTACCGCTGTAGAGTGCCCAGGGGTGGCTGCCTGGCGCTCTGCGGCTGGGTGATTGGGCCAACGTCACGGTTTGTTCGGCCAGGTCGCAAGCACGGTCGCCCTGGAGGATTTCCACCTTGTCTGCACGGCGTTCGAATGCCGCTTGCAGACGCCGCCCCAACAGGCTGAGCTCGCGCAGGTCAGCGCGACTTGTCGCGTCGTGAGCGCGTGCGAACTGCACCAGAAACCGGTAGCTGCGGCTGAGCTCGGCCACCCGTTCGCGGCGCTCCAGGGTAACCTGGTGCACCCCCCAGCCAGGGCGACCATCGAGCATGGCCAGCTGCGCGCCTCCCCATCCCCATGCGTCGGTCAGGCTGCGCAGCAGGCGGCGTTGCCAGCCCTCGGCGCGCCCCTGTTCGCTGAGCTTGCCGTTCACTTTCAGGTACAGGCTGCGCCGCACCAGTTCCAACCGAGCCAGCTCACCGCGCTGTATCAGGTAGCGCTCGATCCGTCGGTAGACCATGACGTAAGGATCGAGACGGTCAAGGTCGAGCTGATTGGCGAACACCGCTTGCTTGTAGTCAAGGCTCAGGCACCGCACGGTGGGGTATTCGCTGGCATAAGCTTCGGCCAGCAGCAACTTGAGCAAGGACTTGTGAGGGGCATCGATACCTTTGAACAGCTGCCAAAGCCCGGCGCCAATGAATTCGTGGCCTGGGATCTGCGCCAGGTGGCCCAGATCGAGCGCTTCCCCAGGGCGTACGAAACGCTTTGCCAGCAGGGCCTGGGCGTAGGCCGGGTAAGCGAACTCCTGATCGGGCGGCACCAACCACCACAGCGGCGTCCGTCCTGCCAACCAGAGGGCCGTGCGGTAGAACTCGTCCAGCAGAAGATAATGCTGCGTGGTGCCGCAATCGTCGGTGCCGAGTTGGCCTGTGCGCTGGCCTTGAGCGAACGCCTGGGTGTCAATCAGGAAGAAATGCGTATCGGCGCCCTGGCTCGCGGCCCAGGTCTCCAGCAACTGGCATTTACGCTGCAGTGACTCCAACGCTTCGTGCTCCAGGTCGCTGGTATGGCATACCCACACATCGATGTCGCTGTCCTCAGCCTGGGCAAGCGTGCCCAGGCTGCCGATTAGAAACAGCCCGTCGATGGACCGTGCAGAGGTGTTGTCGCGGGCTTTGTAGCTGAAAGCACGTGCCAGGCGCTGGGCTTCGAATACCTGGTCGCCGCTTGGCTCGAAGTCGCAGATCCCTGCCGGCGTCATCGACGAAACATAGCCGGGCAATAACGGATGGTTCACATGGAACAGCACTGGCAGCGCGGTCAGCACCTGCTGCTGGCGGGGGGACAAACCGGCCATTGCCCGCTGCAGGCGGCCTGCGTTGATCTGTAGGTAGCGCCCGCGCAAGGTGGCCAGCAGCTTACGGTCGATCCCGTTGTCCAGGTCCAGTTGGATCTCGTCGGGACAATTCATTTTGCGCTCATCAGTCCGCTGAAGCTGGGGCGAGTGTAGCCTGAACGATACGGCCCACGCAGGCTCATTGAGTACTGAGGCCATTTGCGCGAGTTCCTGCAACCTGTGGGGTAGTGCATCATGGCTGGCTCAATGACAACGTGAGGTAAATCATGCGTGTTTGGATCGATGCCGACGCGTGTCCGAAGGCCGCCAGGGACCTGATCGTCAAGTTCGCCCTCAAGCGCAAGTTCGAAGTGGTCATGGTCGCGGGTCAGGCGGTGGCCAAGCCAGCATTCGGCATCGTGCAACTGATCGTGGTACCCAGTGGCATGGATGCGGCCGACGATTATCTCGTCGAGCATGCCATGCCGGGTGAGTTGGTCGTCTGCAGCGACGTGCCGCTGGCCGACCGGCTAGTGAAGAAAGGCGTAGCGGCGCTGGACCCGCGCGGGCGCGAGTTCGACGAGCGCAACATGGGCGAGCGCCTGGCTACGCGCAACCTGTTCACCGAACTGCGTGAACAGGGCCAGTCGGGCGGCGGGCAGGGGCCCTATGGGGATCGCGAAAAACAGGCGTTTGCCAATGCGCTGGACCGGATTATCACTCGGCTATCGGTGCGTTGATATCCAGTAGAGCGTCAACCACCCGGTCAGGCGCTCCAGCCGGGCAAGCGGAGCTTACTCGTGGGTCAGCTCCAGCACGCGATCAACCAGCTTGTAGATCCCGCTAGCGGCTTCGCTGATGGTCTTTGCCGACATGTAGGCGGGAGTGGTCACCAGTTTGCGCTGCGGGTCCTCGACGATGTCGTGCACGTCGCATTCTTCGTGGGTGCCGCCCATCTTGACGACGGCCTCAGCGGTATCGGCGTCGTTACCGATGGTGCAGACCACGCCAGGGCCATAGATCTTGGCAGCCAGTGCAGGCGAGATACAGATCAGGCCAACTGGCTTGCAGGCAGCGGCGAACGCCTCGGCCAACGCCAGGACAGCCGGATTGACGGTGCAGTCTGCGCCTTTTACGGCAAAGTCCGAGAGGTTCTTGGCTGCGCCAAAGCCGCCCGGAACGATCAACGCGTCGAAGTCCTCGACGCGCGCCTCACGGATGTCTTTCACATCGCCACGCGCAATACGGGCAGATTCCACCAGCACGTTGCGCGACTCGGGCATCTCGTTGCCGGTCAGGTGGTCGATGACATGCATCTGCGCGATGTTCGGTGCAAAGCACTGCACCTGCGCGCCGCGTTGGTCCAGGCGCAGCAGGGTGATCACACTTTCGTGAATTTCTGCACCGTCATAAACGCCACAGCCAGAAAGAATCACCGCCACTTTTTTTGTCATGCTCATTACTCCAGGTCGAAGCGCTTGATACCCGTCAGGCTGGCAGCGCGGCGCAGTGCGGGATGGTCCATGTCTGTTGGAGTGTGCCGCGGTGCAGGTGTTCAGTCCTGGGACTCGCGCGCAGCCCGGCGCTCTGCCCGCAGCGTGCGAAAGCGCCGGTGCAGCCACAGGCCTACGCCTAGCACCAGCAAGGCACCGAGTACCCACAGTTCGTAGCGCTTGATATTGCCCAGCAGGCCTTCGAGGATTGCGCCGAAATGATAGGCCGCAGCACCCAGGGCGATGGCCCAGATCGCGGCCCCGATGCCGTTGAGCAGCAGGTAGCGCCGCGGCGGATAGCCCGAAAGGCCGATTGCGACCGGCATTACCGTGCGAAGCCCGTAAACGAAGCGGAAGCTGAGCACCCAGATATCGGGATGGCGACGGATGTGGCCCAGGGCGCGGTCGCCCATTGCCTGCCAGCGGGGCTTGCGCGCCAGAATCTTGCGCCCATGGCGACGACCCATGAAATACCACAGCTGATCACCGGCATAGCTGCCCATGAATGCCACCAGGCATACCAGCTTGATGTCCATGTAATCGCGGAACGCAAGAAAGCCTGCAAGGACCAGAATGGTCTCGCCTTCGAAGAAGGTGCCTAGAAAAAGGGCAAAGTAGCCGAAATCCTGCAGGAATTGTTGGAGCATTTTCTGAGGTGCTGGCGAAATGAACGCGCAGCCTACCCCTTCGCGTGCGTTCGGGAAAGTGTCCAAATGTGTCTCGACGTGAACAGTGCCCGCCACCACAATGTCTGCAACCGTGTGCCATGGCTTGCCCTGGCGTGTAACACAGGCGTCATAATGGGCGCTTATCTTGCCGCTCAATTGATGATAGGGCGTTAACGTCCTCAGGACCGCCAGATGAATAACGAAGTGCTTCCCCCTGTCTTGATCAAGGATGCCAAGGAGCTTCCAGAGGAGCTGGTGCAGACCCCGCCTGATCTGCCACCCGTGTCCCAGGTCGCTGTAGAGCCTGCAGCGGAGCCAGCGACGCCCACGCCGGCCCCGGCACCGCCCATCGCCGTGCCCGGCCTGGACGATACCAGCCTGTACATTCATCGCGAACTGTCCCAACTGCAGTTCAACATCCGGGTACTGGAGCAGGCGCTGGATGAAAGCTACCCGCTGCTCGAACGCCTGAAGTTCTTGCTGATTTTCTCGAGCAACCTGGACGAGTTCTTCGAGATTCGTGTGGCTGGGCTTAAGAAACAGATCAATTTCGCCCGCGAGCAGGCCGGCGCCGACGGCTTGCAGCCGCACCAGGCCCTCACGCGCATCAGCGAACTGGTGCATATCGAGGTCGATCGCCAGTACGCGATTCTCAACGATGTATTGCTGCCAGAGCTGGAAAAACACCAGATTCGATTCATTCGTCGTCGTCACTGGACACCCAAGCTCAAGACATGGGTGCGTCGCTACTTCCGCGACGAGATCGCGCCCATCATCACCCCGATCGGCCTGGACCCTACCCACCCATTCCCGTTGCTGGTGAACAAGAGCCTGAACTTCATCGTCGAGCTCGAAGGCGTCGATGCCTTCGGCCGCGATTCAGGTCTGGCCATCATTCCGGCACCGCGGCTGCTGCCACGGGTCATTCGCGTGCCTGAGGAAGTGGGTGGCACCGGTGCGAACTATGTCTTCCTTTCGTCGATGATCCATGCCCACGCAGACGACCTGTTCCAGGGCATGAAGGTCAAGGGGTGCTACCAGTTCCGCCTGACCCGCAACGCCGACCTGGCGTTGGATTCCGAGGAAGTCGACGACCTGGCCCGGGCGCTTCGTGGCGAGCTGTTCTCGCGCCGCTATGGCGATGCCGTGCGCCTGGAAGTCGCCGATACGTGCCCCAAGCACCTGTCGGACTACCTGCTCAAGCAGTTCAGCCTGAGCGAAAGCGAGCTGTACCAGGTCAACGGGCCGGTCAACCTGACGCGGTTGTTCAGCATTACCGGGCTGGACAGCCATCCCGAGCTTCAATATGTGCCGTTCACCCCGGCCATCCCGAAGTTGCTGCAGAACGCCGACAATATTTTCAGCGTGATCAGCAAGCAGGACATCCTGCTCATGCACCCCTTCGAGTCGTTCACGCCGGTCATCGACTTGTTGCGCCAGGCGGCCAAGGACCCGCACGTCCTGGCCGTACGCCAGACGCTGTACCGCTCCGGCGCCAACTCGGAAATCGTCGATGCGCTGGTCGATGCAGCGCGCAACGGCAAGGAAGTCACCGCAGTGATCGAACTGCGCGCACGCTTTGACGAGGAGTCCAACCTGCAGATGGCAAGCCGCCTGCAAGCGGCAGGCGCGGTGGTGATCTATGGCGTGGTCGGTTTCAAGACGCACGCCAAGATGATGTTGATCCTGCGCCGCGAGCAGGGCGAGATCGTACGCTATGCGCACCTGGGGACCGGCAACTACCACGCTGGCAACGCCCGTTTGTACACCGACTACAGCCTGCTCACCTCCGACGATGCGCTCACCGAAGACGTCGGCAAGCTGTTCAGCCAGTTGATCGGCATGGGCAAGACCCTGCGCATGAAGAAACTGATGCATGCGCCGTTCACCTTGAAAAAGGGCATGCTGGACATGATCGCCCGCGAAACCCAGTTCGCCTTGGACGGCAAGCCGGCGCATATCATCGCCAAATTCAACTCGCTGACCGATGCGAAGGTCATCAAGGCCTTGTACAAGGCCAGTCAATCGGGGGTGAAGATCGACTTGATCGTGCGTGGCATGTGCTGCCTGCGTCCAGGGATTCCAGGGGTTTCACATAACATCCAGGTGCGCTCGATCATCGGCCGCTTCCTGGAACACACCCGTGTGTTCTATTTCCTCAATGGCGGTGAAGAGCAGATCTACCTCTCCAGTGCCGACTGGATGGAGCGCAACCTCGACAAGCGGGTCGAGACCTGCTTCCCGGTCGAGGGCAAGAAGCTGCTGTTGCGGGTGAAGAAGGAACTGGAGGCGTACCTGACCGACAACACCCACGCCTGGACCCTTCAGCCAGACGGGCGCTATGTGCGCAGCAGTCCAACGGGTAACCAGAACCCGCGCAGTGCCCAGGCGACCCTACTGGAGCGCCTGAGCAACCCGGTCCTCAACGTACGCTGAGGACAAAGCCGACCCGGGCCAGCCACTCCGCCTCGTTGGCAAAGTCGGCCTGGGTCAGCTGGTTCTGTTCGAGCCAACCTTCCGGGAATACCACTTCCAGGCGGTTGTCGGCCGCCTTGAGCTCGACTTTGGGCATCTGCTGCGTGCCCCGGATATGGTGGAACAGGATGGCGAAGCGCAGCAGCACGCACAGGCGCAGCAGCTTGACCCCTTCATCCCCCAGTTCGGCATAACGGTCCTTGGGAATGTTGCGGCGGTGGCCGCGCACCAGCAAGGCCATCATCTGCTGATCCTCGCGCGAGAAGCCTGCCAGGTCGGAGTGCTCGATCAGGTACGCGCCGTGCTTGTGGTAATGATAGTGGGCAATGTCCAGGCCGATCTCGTGGACCTTGGCTGCCCAACCCAGCAGGTCGCGCCAGTTGCCGTCCTGCAGGTCCCATGCCTCGGCCACCTGGTCGAAGGCATGCAGTGCCTTGCGCTCGACCCTGGCGGCCTGGCCTTGGTCGACGTGGTAGCGCTCCATCAGCGAGTTGAGGGTACGCTCGCGTACGTCCTCATGATGATGCCGTCCAAGCAGATCGAACAGCACACCTTCACGCAGCGCACCGTCGCAGTGGTCCATGCGCTGCAGCTCCAGGGCATCGAAGATCGCTTCGAGGATGGCCAGGCCCGCCGGGAAGATGGTGCGCCGATCCGGCTTGACCCCATCGAAGTCGATCCTGTCGACTTCGCCCAGCTTGAACAGCTTGCGCTTGACCCAGGCCAGCCCGTCGGCATTCACCTCACCATTGCCCAGGCCTGCGGACCTAATGGCGGCGCCGATGGCACGAATAGTGCCGGACGAGCCGATGGCTTCATCCCAGGTCAGGCGGTGCAGGGCATGCTCGATGCTCATCAGCTCAAGCCGGGCGGCCGTATACGCCTGTGCATAGCGCGCCGGGGTGATCTTGCCGTCACGGAAATAGCGCTGGGTGAAGCTGACGCAGCCCATCTGCAAGCTCTCGCGCAACAGGGGCTCGAAGCGCTGGCCAATGATGAATTCGGTGCTGCCGCCGCCGATGTCCGCCACCAGGCGCTTGCCTGGGGTATCGGCCAGCGTGTGGGAAACGCCCAGGTAGATCAGGCGGGCCTCTTCGCGGCCTGAAATGACTTCCACCGGGTGGCCAAGGATGGCTTCGGCACGCTGGATGAAGATGTTGCGGTTGCGCGCTTCACGCAAGGCGTTTGTGCCGACGATGCGCACCGAGCCTGCGGGCATGCCGTTGATCAGCTGAGCGAAGCGCTTGAGACATTCAAGACCGCGCTCCATGGCTTCTTCACTGAGCTTGCGCTCCTCATCGATGCCGGCGGCCAGCTGTACCTTCTCGCCCTGCCGCTCGAGAATGCGGATTTCGGTGTGGTGGGCCTTGGCCACGACCATGTGGAAGCTGTTGGAGCCAAGGTCGATGGCGGCTATCAGAGACAGGTTCTTCGCGGTGGTATGCGGCATGATCTGGAAGTTCTCGGTCATTAACCTGGCAATCGTGCCACGATAGCAGGCTGGTCGCCAACGCGTGGCACCTGGCCTGCGCGGTGAGCTTGATATACGGCAATATGCCATTCGATTGGATGACGGCGATGTGACAGTTTCGATTCGAGTGCTCTTGCACAACTATAGTTACACTCAATCGTCTGCGGCTTCCTGTCGACCGCGGGGGCGGCTATGATGGGCAACGTTTTCCGTGCTTACGACCTTGGAGATTTCCATGAGCGACAAAATCAAACACGTCACCGACGCCACCTTCGATGCCGAAGTGCTTCAGGCTCAAGGCCCGGTGTTGGTCGACTACTGGGCTGAATGGTGCGGCCCGTGCAAGATGATCGCTCCGGTTCTGGACGACATCGCCACTACGTACGAAGGCAAGCTGGTCGTTGCCAAGCTGAACATCGACGAAAACCAGGAAACCCCAGCCAAGCACGGCGTGCGTGGTATCCCGACGCTGATGCTGTTCAAGAACGGCAACGTCGAAGCCACCAAGGTCGGCGCCTTGTCCAAATCGCAGCTGGCAGCGTTTCTCGACGCCCACCTGTGATGAAAAAGCCCCGCAAATGCGGGGCTTTTCTTTTCCAGAGCACTAGACGCACAAAAAAGCAAGTGTTACATTCGGCCTCGCACTGCTTCTTCAGTGCCCTCTACATGCCGTCGCCGAAGCATCCCCAATTCGAATCAGTACGCGATCCTTTCGCCATCTAGCGGCGCGGCTTCATTAAGCCAGAAGCTTAATTCTCCCTTCTTACATGATTACGTCATTCCCCTTATGAACCTGACTGAACTCAAGCAAAAGCCGATTACCGATCTTTTGGAAATGGCCGAACAAATGGGCATCGAGAACATGGCCCGTTCGCGCAAACAGGACGTGATTTTCTCCCTGCTGAAAAAGCATGCGAAAAGCGGCGAAGAGATCTCGGGTGACGGCGTGCTGGAGATTCTCCAGGATGGCTTCGGTTTCCTGCGTTCTGCTGATGCGTCCTACCTGGCCGGCCCTGACGATATCTACGTTTCGCCTAGCCAGATCCGCCGCTTCAACCTGCGTACCGGCGATACCATCGTTGGCAAGATCCGCCCGCCGAAGGAAGGGGAGCGTTACTTCGCCCTGTTGAAGGTCGATACCATCAACTTCGACCGGCCGGAAAACGCCAAGAACAAGATCCTGTTCGAAAACCTGACGCCGCTGTTCCCCAACAAGCGCCTGAAGATGGAGGCTGGCAACGGCTCCACCGAAGACCTGACCGGCCGTGTCATCGACCTGTGCGCCCCGATCGGCAAGGGCCAGCGTGGCCTGATCGTCGCCCCGCCCAAGGCGGGCAAGACCATCATGCTGCAGAACATCGCAGCCAACATCACCCGTAACAACCCTGAGTGCCACCTGATCGTTCTGCTGATCGACGAGCGCCCGGAAGAAGTGACCGAGATGCAGCGTACCGTACGCGGCGAAGTGGTTGCCTCTACCTTCGACGAGCCGCCAACCCGTCACGTGCAAGTGGCCGAAATGGTCATCGAGAAGGCCAAGCGCCTGGTCGAGCACAAGAAGGACGTGGTCATCCTGCTCGACTCCATCACCCGCTTGGCACGCGCCTACAACACGGTCATTCCAAGCTCGGGCAAAGTGCTGACCGGTGGTGTCGACGCCCACGCCCTGGAAAAGCCCAAGCGCTTCTTCGGGGCCGCCCGTAACATCGAGGAAGGCGGCTCGCTGACCATCATCGCCACCGCGCTGGTCGAAACCGGTTCGAAGATGGACGAGGTGATCTACGAGGAATTCAAGGGCACCGGTAACATGGAGCTGCCCCTGGACCGTCGTATCGCTGAAAAGCGTGTGTTCCCCGCCATCAACATCAACCGTTCGGGTACTCGCCGCGAAGAGCTGCTGACCGCTGACGACGAACTGCAACGCATGTGGATCCTGCGCAAGCTGTTGCACCCGATGGACGAGATCGCTGCCATCGAGTTCCTGGTCGACAAGCTCAAGCAGACCAAGACCAACGACGAGTTCTTCCTGTCGATGAAGCGCAAGTAAGCGTTTCAGGTCTGAATCGAACGGGGCCGCTTCGCAGCCCATCGCAGTCGGTCCGGTGCCCCGGACCGGCTGCGATGGGACGCGAAGCGGCCCTGATCAGTTTTGACCATTGCACGCTGAACGGCGCTACACTCTGAACCCCCGATCGATACGGCCAACACGAGGCTCATGCATGCAGTATCGCGACTTGCGCGACTTCATTCGTGGCCTGGAACAGCGCGGCGAGCTCAAGCGCATCCAGGTCCCGATCTCCCCAGTGCTGGAAATGACCGAGGTCTGCGATCGCACCCTGCGTGCCAAAGGCCCTGCGCTGTTGTTCGAAAAGCCGACCGGCTTCGACATTCCCGTACTGGGCAACCTGTTCGGTACGCCTGAACGGGTGGCCATGGGCATGGGTGCCGAGTCGGTCGATGAGCTGCGCGAGATCGGCAAGCTGCTGGCTTTTCTCAAAGAGCCTGAGCCTCCCAAAGGGCTCAAGGACGCCTGGTCCAAGCTGCCGATCTTCAAGAAAGTGGTGTCGATGGCGCCCAAGGTGGTCAAGGACGCCGTTTGCCAGGAAGTGGTGCTCGAAGGAGAGGACGTGGACCTTGGCGCATTGCCGATCCAGCATTGCTGGCCGGGCGATGTGGCACCGCTGATCACCTGGGGCCTGACCGTAACGCGCGGTCCGAACAAGGACCGCCAGAACCTGGGTATCTACCGGCAGCAGGTGATTGGTCGCAACAAAGTGATCATGCGATGGCTCAGCCACCGTGGTGGCGCCCTGGACTACCGTGAGTGGTGTGAAAAAAACCCTGGCCAGCCGTTCCCAGTGGCCGTGGCGTTGGGGGCAGACCCTGCCACTATCCTGGGTGCAGTGACCCCGGTTCCCGATACGCTTTCCGAATACGCCTTCGCGGGCCTGTTGCGGGGTAATCGCACCGAGCTGGTCAAGTGCCGCGGCAGCAATCTGCAGGTGCCGGCCACGGCCGAGATCATCCTCGAAGGGGTCATTCACCCGGGCGAGATGGCGCCTGAAGGCCCGTATGGGGACCATACCGGGTACTACAACGAAGTGGACAGTTTCCCGGTGTTCACCGTCGAGCGCATCACCCATCGGCAAAAGCCGATCTATCACAGCACCTACACCGGCCGGCCGCCGGATGAGCCGGCCATTCTCGGGGTGGCGCTGAACGAAGTGTTCGTGCCGATCCTGCAGAAGCAGTTCCCGGAAATCGTCGATTTCTACCTGCCGCCGGAGGGGTGCTCCTACCGCATGGCGGTGGTGACCATGAAGAAGCAGTACCCAGGGCATGCCAAGCGCGTGATGCTGGGTGTGTGGTCGTTCCTGCGACAGTTCATGTACACCAAGTTCGTTATCGTGACCGACGACGACATCAACGCCCGCGACTGGAACGACGTGATCTGGGCCATCACCACACGCATGGACCCCAAGCGTGATACGGTGATGATCGACAACACGCCGATCGACTACCTGGATTTTGCCTCTCCGGTGTCGGGCCTGGGATCGAAAATGGGCCTGGATGCCACGCACAAGTGGCCGGGCGAAACTACACGCGAGTGGGGGCGAGTCATCGTCAAGGACGAAGCCGTCACCCGGCGTATCGATGAGCTGTGGGATCAGTTGGGAATAGATTGATGCAGGTAACGTTGCAGCCGTCCGGAGCAGTGCTGACGCTAGAGCCCGGGGAACGGATCCTGGAAGGTGCGCGTCGGCTGGGTTATGACTGCCCCAATAGCTGCCGTAATGGCAACTGCCATGTCTGCGCTGCATTGCTGGTCGAAGGCAGCGTGCGCCAGAACGGAGAAGTCCGGGACCATGGCGAATTGTTCACCTGCATCGCCGAGCCGCTCGAGGATTGCATCCTGCTGTGGGACGGCGTGCTCGCCCTGGGCGAGCTGCCGGTGCGCAAGCTGACCTGCACGGTCAGTGAATGCCGTGAAGTGGGTGGCGACGTCTGGCGCGTGCGGCTGTTGGCCCCTGCGGGCAAGCCGCCGCGCTACCATGCTGGGCAGTATTTGATGATCGAACGCGAAGCGGGTAAGCCGGCCGCTTTTTCGCTGGCTTGCGCTCCCCATTCCGGACGCGAGCTTGAATTGCATGTACTGGCGCGCGAGCCCAGTGCCGTGCAGTTGATCGAGCAATTGCAGCGCGATCGCCTGGCTCGCATCGAAATGCCCTTTGGCGATACCCACCTGGCCGAACTGCCGGACGGGCCATTGGTGCTGATCGCCGCCGGTACCGGCATGGGCCAGATGCACAGCCTTGTGGAGCACTGCCGCGCTCAGGGCTTCAAGCACCCTGTTCACTTGTACTGGGGCGTACGACGCCCGGAAGACTTCTACCAGATCGAGCATTGGGATCAGTGGCTGAGTTTGCCCAACCTGTACCTGCACCAGGTGGTTAGCGACCTGTGCGGCTGGGAAGGCCGTTGCGGGATGCTGCACGAAGCGGTTTGCGAGGACATCCCCGACCTCAACAGCGTTCATGTGTACGCCAGTGGCTCGCCGAACATGATCTACGCAACGCTCGATGCACTGGTGGACGCTGGCATGGATGCGCACCGCATGCGTGCGGACGTGTTCGCCTACGCGCCTCGCGGCTGAGGAATTCCATCGCGGTGCGTGGCGCCCCTGTGGCTGCCCGCGCCACCCCGTAAGCAGGTAACGCGCTGCACGGCCGGTCGTCGGCGCCTGACGTGAAAATCACTGCATGCACTTGTTCAGCCCCTTGCCCTGACTTAGCTTATACACCGCCTGGCGCGACTGCCGTGAATGACTTGCCTGAGGGTTCTGGTCAACGACGCAGTGACAACGCATCAGGCTCGGTCACGTTACATGCTTTGTTAACAGGGAATCATAGCGGCAGCTTATGTCGGCGCTCGAACGGTCATCCTGGCAAGTCACATACCCCCCTTCGCTCGATTTTGGTCAGCAACTGACCCACGAGCAATTGCATCACTCCATGCAAGCCGCCATGTCCCGTCACCAGGGCGGGCCGGTGTGGCTGTTTGCCTATGGCTCTTTGATCTGGCGGCCCGAGTGCAGCGCGGTGGAGCGTCGACGTGCGCGGGTGCACGGTTACCACCGGGGCTTGTACCTGTGGTCGCACGAGCACCGTGGCACGCCCGAAACCCCAGGTTTGGTGTTTGGCCTGGATCGAGGCGGCTCGTGCAGCGGCTTTGCCTACAGGCTGGATGACGCGACACTCGATGCATCGCTGCGAGCCCTGTGGCAACGCGAAATGCCTTACCCCGCCTACCGCCCCCACTGGCTCAACTGTCGACTCGACGATGGCAGCAGGGTGCAGGCCCTGGGTTTCGTGTTGGAGCGGCACCTGCCTTGCTACGCGGGCAATCTGCCGGATAACGTGCTCAGCCACATACTGGCCAGCGCCAAAGGGCGTTATGGCACCACGCGCGATTACGTCGAGCAGACCCTTCATGCCCTGCGCAGCCACCATATGCCTGATCGCAACCTGGAAGCGCGCTTCAGGCGCTGTCACGATCTGCGCGAACGGTGATCACGCACGCGGCGGCACCACCACCAGCTTGCCGACCGCCTGGCGCTGGCCCAGCGTTTCGATGGCCGCACCCGCGTCGGCCAGGGCGTATGTCTGTGAAACGAGAGGCTTCAATTTGCCCTGCGCGTGCCAGGCAAACAGCTGCTTGAAGTTGGCCGCGTTATCCTCGGGTTGGCGCTGGGCAAACGCGCCCCAGAAGACGCCCAGTACCGCCGCCCCCTTGAGCAGCACAAGGTTGGCTGCCAATTGGGGAATGGTGCCGCTGGCAAAACCCACTACCAACAACCTACCGTTCCACGCCAGGCCCCTCACGGCGTGCTCGAACAGTTCGCCGCCCACCGGATCGTAAATCACATCCACACCTTTGCCATCGGTCAGGCGCTTGATGGCCTCGCGCAGATTGTCCTGGCTGTAGTCGATCAGGTCATCGGCCCCAGCGGCACGGGCCACCGCGAGCTTTTGCGCACTGCTGGCAGCCGCGATGACCCGCGCCCCCATGGCTTTGCCGATCTCGACCGCCGCCAGGCCCACCCCGCCGGACGCGCCCAATACCAGCAAGGTCTCGCCGGTTTGCAATCGACCGCGCTGGTGCAAGGCGTGCATCGAGGTGCCGTAGGTCATGCCGAATGCGGCGGCGGTGATGAAGTCCATGCTGGCTGGCACGGGCATTACGTTGGAGGCGGGCACTGCCACTTGCTCGGCAAAAGCACCCCAGCCGGTCAGTGCCATGACCCGGTCACCCACCTTGAAGGCGCCCACCTTGGCGCCGACGGCTGCGACCGTGCCCGCGGCCTCTCCACCCGGTGAGAAGGGCAAGGGCGGCTGAAACTGGTATTTACCTTCTATGATTAAGGTATCGGGAAAGTTGACCCCAGCCGCCTGCACGTTCAACAGCACTTCGTTGGGCTTGGGCGTTGGGCTGGGCACGTCTTCCAGGACCAGTTCGCGGGCCGGGCCCAGGTGCTTGCATAGCAGCGCTTTCATCGTGGCCTATTCCTTTGCGGGTAATGGCCGATAAGTGTAGGAGGGCCGCCAGTTGGGTCAACGAGCATGGCTTGTCCTGATGGGCCGGCATAAGCCCAGGCTTGGGTTTGAACGATGTGCTGGTTAAGCTGGCGCCACCTGAATAGAGGAGCGATTTCGTGAAAGCGTGGATATTGATGGTGTTGGCACTGGTATTACCCGCCGCAGCCGTGGCCGAGGAGGGCAAGGAGGGTGCGCCCAAGGTGGCCTATATCACGCTGACGCCGCCGTTCGTGGGCAACTATGCGCTCGATGGTGGTCCGCGCTTGCGGGTGTTCAAGGCGGACGTCGCATTGCGAGTGACCGGGGATGAGGCCGCCAAGGCGGTACAGCACCATGAACCACTGATCCGCAACCAGCTCGTCGCACTGTTTACTCAACAGACCGTGGACAGCATGAGCAATGTGGAGGCCAAGGAGCATTTACGTCAGGAGGCCCTAAAGCAGGTTCAGCAGGTGATGGAGACCGAAGAGGGCAAGCCGATCGTCGAGGACCTGCTGTTCAACAACCTGATCGTCCAGTGAGCGGCTGACCCGGTTTTCGGTCAGCCACTGAAGGCTGGGGTTCAAGGGAATGCCGGAGCGGGGCAGGTGCCTCAAACCATCGCCAGGATGGCCGTCCACTGCTCGGCCGTGACCGGCATGACCGACAGGCGACTGCCTTTTTGTACCAGCGCCAGCTCGGCCAGGGCTGGCTGTTGTTTCAACCAGCCCAGCTCAAGCACGCGCGGCAGGGTCCGCACGTGGGCCACGTCTACCGCACTCCACGGGTTCTTGTCGGGCGTGGCCTTGGCATCGTGGTAAGGGCTCTGCGGGTCCAGCGCAGTGGGGTCCGGATAGGCTGCGCGGATGACCTTGGCAATGCCGGCGATGCCGGGTTGAGGGCAGCTGGAATGGTAGAAGAAGAACGTGTCTCCCTCGCTCATCGCACGCATAAAGTTGCGCGCCTGGTAATTGCGTACACCGTCCCAACGAGCTTCGCCAAGGTGAGCCAGGCCTTCAATCGACAGTTCGTCGGGCTCGGACTTCATCAGCCAATAGGCCATGTTGTTTGCTCCAGAAATGCTTTGAAATAACTCGTTCCATCAAACCGACGGCCGGTTGACGTCAACGTTTGCGTGGTGGCTCAGGTTGTCGGAGAATGCGCCCCGTTTGAGGTGCGATGCTCAGGTACTACCCAGAAGTCGCCGAGCACTGAACAGTTTGCCTGGGGGGCAATCGTCGATGAATCAACGTAAAAAGCCGGACCTGCTGTGGGTCCTGGTGTTCATCTTTGGCTTGGGTGTGGTTACCACCGGTTATGCGCAGGGGATCTGGGAGCGCAAGCTGGATAACGCCTACCAGATGCCATACGAAGCTGGTCAGGCGCAACGCTGACCCTTCCCGGCACCGCTTAGCGCGGTGCCACGTACCAGTGACGATCCGAGACCGTTCCCTGCAAAGGCACGTCCCAACTGGCTTGTGCTAGCCGCTCGACCTTCTGGCACTCATGCGCCAAGCCTAGCAGCCGTGGTTTTTTCCAGGTCTGCCGACGGGCCAGGTAAGCCAGGCTGCGATCATAGAAGCCACCGCCCATGCCCAGTCGCCCTCCCGCGTCGTCGAAGCCCACCAGGGGCAGCAGAATCAGGTCCAGTGCCCACACCGGGCGTTGACGCCTGCGGTCGGTGGCCGGCTCAGGGATTCGGAAACGGTTGGGCGTGAGCTTCTCGCCCTTCTCGAATCGCTGAAACACCATGCGGGTGCGTGGCCATGCATGCAGCACCGGCAAGTACGTGCGCTTGCCGCGACGCTGCGCCTCGCGCAGCAACAATGCAGGGTCGATTTCGCCGTCGTTGGGCAGGTACAAGGCGATATGCCTGGCCTTGCGAAAGAGTGGATGCTGTGCCAGCAGACGGTACAGGCCTGCAGCGGCCTGACGCTGCTGGGCGGGCGTGAGCGCCCGGCGCGCGTTGCGCAAGTGCCTGCGAAGTTGAGGGCGGCTGAGCGTCGCGGTGTCGGTCATGGCACGGGCGATCCGAGAAGTGCTGGCCATTGCTGTCGGCCAAAACGACTTGCCCGCCGAGTGGCGGGCAAAGGAATTCGGGCTCCCCGATAAGACCGCTATCGGTGTAGCCCTTGAACCCGAAAGTTCAAGGTGGAGATTGCAGGGGACATTAAGGCTTTCCGTCGAGCGGACATGCACACCTGCCCCAGCGTGCAACCCCCGTGGTTGTGCGTATCGGCTCAGGGACATAACCGACTGGCGCATCCACCAGGGAGTGGCGCCAGTATAACAACCTCAGTTTTTTTTGGTACCCGTCTCGTCGGACAGCGCCTGGTCGACCCGGTCCAGCAAATCGCGCACCTGCTCGCGCGTGGCCCCGCCGGCCGGAGCCGCGCTGCGGTCTTCCTGGCGATGGAGCATCTCGTGGGTAATGTTCAACGCCGCCATGACCGCGATGCGGTCGGCACCGATCACCTTGCCGCTGCTGCGAATCTCGCGCATCTTGCTGTCCAGGTAGTGAGCTGCACTGACCAGGTTGTTGCGCTCTTCGGGCGGGCAGATGATCGAGTATTCCTTGTCGAGGATCTGCACGGTGACGCTATTGCTTGAACTCATGAGTCTTGCTCCAGGGCCTTGAGACGCAAGATCATCGACTCGACCTTGCGCCTGGCGATCTCGTTCTTTTCGATGAGGTGGGCGCGCTCTTCGCGCCAGGACTTTTCCTGAGCTACTAGGAGTGCATTTTGCCGTTTAAGTTGCTCGACACGCTCGATCAGCAGCTCGAATCGGCTCATCAGGGCCTGCAGGTCGTTCTCTTGCGTGGGTTGCACTCGATTCGCTCCGTCATTGACTCATCTTGCGATGATGCCTCTCCCTGGGCCGTGACTGCCAGTGCCGATGGTCTTGGCGCGCCTGCCGGTGCTAGGATACAAGGCCTTCATTCTAGTCATTGCGCCCTCCGGCGCCTAGCAGCCCATGCCCAATACTCAATCGCCCTACGTTGCTTTCGCCATGCTGCTTTCCAGCAATGGCCACCCCGTCACACCCGCCGAACTGCACGGCCTGCTCATCGGCCGCAGCTGTGCGGGTGCCGGCTTCGATGCCGACGGCTGGCTGGCCGATGCGGCCCAGTTGCTGGAAACCGAACCGCAAGACGCTGTGCGCAATGCCCTGATCGGCCTGCAGGAAATGGTCAAGGGCGAGCTTACCAGCGACGACATGGCGATCGTGCTGCTGCTGCCGTCCGACGATGCTGCGCTGACCGATCGCGCCACCGCCCTGGGGCAGTGGTGCCAAGGCTTCATCACAGGCTTCGGCCTGAACGCCGGTGGCAAAGACCTGTCCATCGAGGCCAAGGAAGTGCTCCAGGACCTGGTGGCCATCTCCCAGGTGCAGGAAGCGCTGGAAGAATCCGAGGACGGCGAAAGCGATTACATGGAAGTGATGGAATACCTGCGCGTCGCGCCGTTGCTGCTGTTTTCCGAACTGGCCAAGCCCGCAGCGCCTGCGCCCAAGCCTTCTCTGCACTGAACGACGGGGTAGTCTGCCCATGAGCCGCATTCCCAAGGCCGAATATGCCCGCCGGCGCAAGGCGCTGATGGCGCAGATGGTTCCCAACAGCATTGCCATCCTGCCTGCCGCCGCCGTTGCCATCCGCAACCGTGATGTGGAGCACGTGTATCGCCAGGACAGCGACTTTCAATACCTCAGTGGTTTTCCCGAGCCCGAGGCGGTCATTGCGTTGATACCTGGCCGTGAGCATGGCGAATACGTGATGTTCTGCCGCGAGCGCAATCCTGAGCGCGAGCTGTGGGACGGCTTGCGGGCCGGTCAGGAAGGTGCGGTGCGCGACTTCGGTGCTGACGATGCGTTTCCCATCGCCGACATTGACGAGATCCTGCCGGGCCTGATTGAAGGCCGCGAACGCGTCTACAGCGCCATGGGCAGCAATCCCGAGTTCGATCGCCGGCTGATGGACTGGATCAACGTGATCCGCTCCAAAGCCCGCCTCGGTGCGCAGCCCCCGAACGAATTCGTTGCCCTGGATCACCTGCTGCACGACATGCGCCTGTATAAATCGGCGGCGGAAGTGAAAGTGATGCGCACGGCCGCCGAGATATCTGCCAAAGCCCATGTACGGGCGATGCAGGCTTGCCGCCCGGGCCTTCATGAGTACAGCCTGGAAGCCGAACTCGATTACGCCTTCCGCCAGGGCGGGGCAAAAATGCCGGCGTACGGGTCGATCGTCGCCGCAGGGCGCAATGGTTGCATCCTGCACTACCAGCAGAACGACGCGCCGCTCAAGGAGGGCGACCTGGTCCTGATCGACGCGGGCTGCGAAATCGATTGCTATGCCAGTGACATCACCCGCACCTTCCCCGTCAGCGGGCGGTTTTCACCGGAGCAGAAGGCGATCTATGAGCTGGTTCTCAGCGCCCAGGCAGCGGCGTTTGCCGAAATCGCCCCGGGCAAGCATTGGAACCATGCCCATGAAGCCACCGTGCGGGTGATCACCGAAGGGCTGGTTGAGCTGGGTCTGCTCAAGGGCGACGTGCAGGCGTTGATCGAGAGCGAGGCGTACCGGGCGTTCTACATGCACCGTGCCGGCCATTGGCTGGGCATGGATGTGCATGACGTGGGCGATTACAAGGTGGGCGGTGAGTGGCGGGTGCTCGAGCCAGGCATGGCCTTGACCGTCGAGCCCGGCATCTACATAGCAGCCGACAATGAAAGCGTGGCCAAGAAATGGCGCGGCATCGGCATTCGGATCGAGGATGATGTGGTGGTCACCAGGCAAGGCTGTGAAATCCTGACATCGGGCGTTCCCCGCACCGTCGCCGAGATCGAGGCGTTGATGCACGACGCGCGTCAGGCCAGCCTATGACCCAGGTGAATCTCGCGATCATCGGCGGCGGGCTGGTTGGGGCCAGCTTGGCGCTGACCCTGCAGGCAGGGGCCAAGGCGCGTGGTTGGAAAATCCTTCTCATTGAGCCCTTCGCCCCCGGCGACAGCTTCCAGCCTAGCTACGATGCGCGTTCTTCGGCGCTGTCGTTCGGGACCCGCCAGATCTACGATCGACTGGGCTTGTGGCCTGCCATCGAGCGGCGTGCCGAACCGATCGCCCAAATTCATGTCTCGGACCGGGGGCGCTTTGGTGCCACCCGCCTGGATGCGAGGGAAGAAGGCGTTCCGGCCTTGGGCTACGTGGTCGAGAATGCCTGGCTCGGGCAATGCCTGTGGCAGGGCCTGGACAGCGATGTGGTCAGTTGGCGCTGCCCGGCGGAAGTGACGTCGATGCAGGCTATCGAGGGCGGTTACCGTCTGCGCCTCAATGACGACACGCACATTGACTGCGACCTGGCGGTGCTGGCCGATGGTGGCCGCTCGGGCCTGCGTGAGCAACTGGGTATTCACGTCTGCCATACCCCTTACGAACAAAGCGCATTGATCGCCAACATCACCCCCGGCGAGCCTCACCGCGGGCAGGCCTTCGAGCGCTTCACCGAAGCCGGTCCCATGGCCTTGCTGCCGTTACCGGAAAACCGCTGCGCGCTGGTCTGGACACGGCAGGGCATGGATGCGCAGCGCCTGGCTGACATGGATGAGCGCAGTTTCCTGCGTGAATTGCAGGGCGTCTTCGGTTACCGCCTGGGCACCCTTCGGCAGGTAGGCGTACGGCATCTGTACCCGCTGTCGCTAATCGAGGCGCAGGAGCAGATCCGTCCCCACCTGGTCGTGCTAGGTAACGCTGCGCACAGCCTGCACCCCATCGCGGGGCAGGGATTCAACCTGTCACTGCGGGATGTGCAGTCCCTTGCCGAGGCGCTGCTTGCAGGGCCGCAACGGCCAGGTGACCTTGCGACCTTGCAGGCTTATGGCAAGCGCCAGCGCCTGGATCAAACGCTGACCATCGGGTTTTCCGATCAGGTGACGCGGCTGTTCGGCAGCGGCCAGCCTTTGCTCGCCGCAGGCCGTAACCTGGGTTTGCTGGGCCTTGACCTGCTGCCACCGGCCAAAAGCTGGTTCGCCCGTCAGGCCATGGGCCTGGGTACGCGTTCCGATGTACGGGGCAAGGCATGAACAACCCACGCAAACTGGCCCGGCGTGCGCGCGTCCTGCGCTGGATGCTGAACCTGTATCCGCCTTACCTGGGCGCAGGTATCCGTGTGCAGCACATTAGCCCTGACATGCGCAGCATCCGGGTGGCGATGAAGCTTACCCGCTGGAACCGCAACTACGTGGGCACCCAGTTCGGTGGCAGCCTCTACGCCATGGTCGACCCGTTCTACATGCTCTTGCTCATCGAACGGCTGGGGCGCGACTACATCGTCTGGGACAAGGCCGCCAGCATCGATTTCATCACCCCTGGCAAGGGCCCTGTGTATGCCGAGTTCCATGTCGATGACGCGCTGCTGGACGATATCCGCCAGCAGACCGCCACCGGCAAGAAATGCCTGCCCCGTTTGCAGGTCGATATCCGCGACGGCGCTGGTGAACTGGTGGCGCGGGTCGATAAAACCCTATACGTGCGGCTCAAGCCGCAAGCGAGGCTGGCGTAAGGCATGGAAACACGCGCAGATATTCTGATCGTAGGTGCTGGTATGGTCGGCAGCGCGCTGGCGCTCGCCTTGCGCCATAGCGGTCTGCAGGTGCTGCTGCTCGATGGCGGCCCCCTGGCAGTCAGGCCGTTCGACGCCAAGGCGCCGTTCGAGCCCAGGGTCAGTGCGTTGTCCGCGGCTAGCCAGCGTATTCTCGACCGCTTGGGCGCTTGGGAGGGCATTGCACGGCGGCGCGCGACGCCGTATTCCGATATGCAGGTTTGGGATGGCAGTGGCACTGGGCAGATTCACTTTTCCGCCACCAGCGTGCATGCGCAGGTGCTGGGCCATATCGTCGAGAACAAAGTGGTGCAGGATGCCTTGCTCGAACGCCTGCATGACAGCGACATCGGCCTGCTGCCCAATGCGCGCATGGAACAGCTGCGCCATTCCGGCGATGACTGGCTGATGACGCTGCACGACGGCCGGCAGCTGCGCGCACCGCTGGTCGTGGCTGCCGACGGTGCTCATTCTGCGGTTCGCCGCCTGGCTGGGTGTGAAACGCGCGAGTGGGATTACTTGCACCACGCCATCGTCACCAGCGTGCGTTGTGCCCAAAATCACCAAGCCACCGCCTGGCAACGCTTCACCGACGATGGCCCGCTCGCCTTCCTCCCTTTGACCCGAGACGGCAAGCAGGACTGGTGCTCGATCGTGTGGTCAACCACGCCGGTCGAGGCCGAGCGGCTGATGGCGCTGGATGAGCCAGCCTTCCTCAGGGCGCTGGAGCGTGCATTCGAGGGCCGCCTCGGAACGGTGCTGCAAGCTGACCCGCGGCTGTGCGTACCCCTGCGCCAGCGGCATGCCAAGCGATACGTGGAAGCCGGCCTTGCGTTGATCGGTGATGCGGCCCACACCATTCATCCGCTGGCAGGGCAAGGGGTGAACCTGGGGTTCCTTGACGCGGCGGTACTGGCCGAAGTCCTGATGGACGCCTGCAAGCGGGGGGAAAGGCTGGCCGATGTCAAGGTGCTGAGCCGCTATGAGCGTCGACGCATGCCGCACAACCTGGCGCTGATGGCAGCCATGGAAGGGTTCGAGCGGCTGTTCCAGGCCGACAAGTTGCCGCTGCGCTGGCTGCGCAACAGTGGCTTGAAGCTGGTCGAGCAGTTGCCGGAGGCAAAAGCCGTGTTCGTGCGCCAGGCGCTCGGCTTGAGTGGCGACTTGCCGGATCTTGCCAAGGCGTGAAGGCTGCTCAGGGCCTACTGTCGAGTATGGATACGTGGCGGACCCTGGCACATAGCAACATCCAGTAACGGCAATGGGGGTGAGGGTTCAAATGGGATTCACTACCATCTGCGCCTCTCTAATCGATCGAGGAGCGCCTTCCATGTTGCCACGCAAGTCCCTACTGGCCGCCCTGGCCCTGAGCGTTGTCGGTGGTACCGTGCAGGCAGCTGACGAGGTCGTGGTCTATTCCTCGCGTATCGACGAGCTGATCAAGCCAGTGTTCGACGCCTACACGGCCGAGACCGGGGTCAAGGTCAAGTTCATCACCGACAAGGAAGCCCCCCTGATGCAGCGCATCAAGGCCGAGGGCGAGCACGGTGTGGCGGATCTTCTGCTCACCGTCGACGCAGGCAACCTGTGGCAGGCTGAGCAGATGGGCATCCTGCAGCCGATCCGATCCGAGATCATCGAGCGCAACATCCCGCCTCAATACCGTGCCTCGTCCCACGACTGGACCGGCCTGAGCCTGAGGGCGCGCACCATCATCTACTCCACCGAACGGGTCAAGCCGGCCGAGCTCAGCACCTATGAAGCCCTGGCCGACAAGCAGTGGGAAGGTCGGCTGTGCCTGCGCACGGCGAAGAAGGTGTACAACCAGTCCCTGACCGCCACCCTGATCGAAAGCCATGGTGAGGCGAAGGCCGAGCAGATCGTCAAGGGCTGGGTCAATAACCTCTCCACCGACGTGTTCTCGGATGACAACGCCGTGATCCAGGCCGTCGAGGCGGGTCAGTGCGACGTGGGCGTGGTGAACACCTACTATTACGGCCGGCTGCACAAGCAGAACCCCAACCTGCCGGTGAAGATCTTCTGGCCCAACCAGCAAGACCGTGGCGTGCACGTAAACCTCTCCGGCATCGGCCTGACCAAGCACGCGCCTCATCCTGAGGCCGCAACAAAGCTGGTCGAATGGATGACCGGTGAACAGGCGCAGAAGTTGTTCGCCGACCTCAATCAGGAATTTCCGGCCAACCCCCAGGTCAAGCCCTCTGACGAAGTCGCCGCGTGGGGCGACTTCAAGGCCGACAGCATTGCGGTGGAAGTGGCCGGCAAGCGGCAGGCCGAAGCCATCCGCCTGATGGACCGTGCTGGCTGGAACTGAGCGGCGCTCCCTGCCCGAGAGGCCTGCCGAGGCCTCTTCGTGGGTCCTGCAGCGACCCGTCATCGAGACATAACGTGCCCTACACCCACCGTCGTCGCTGGTACCTCCCCGTCACTTTGATCGCCGGCCTCGTGCTGCTGCCCCTGAGCGTGCTGCTGTTGTCGTGGCAGTCGATCGACCTGCAGATCTGGTCACACCTGCTCGACACGCAGATGGGGCGCTTGCTGGGCAACACCGTTACCTTGGTGGTGGGTGTCGGTCTGGGTGTCACCTTGCTCGGTGTCAGCCTGGCCTGGCTCACCAGCCTGTGCGAGTTTCCGGGCCGTCGCTGGCTGGATTGGGCGCTGATGTTGCCGTTTGCCATTCCGGCGTACGTCCTGGCCTTCGTCTTCGTAGGTTTGCTGGACTTCGCCGGCCCGGTGCAGAGTGCCCTGCGCGAGGCTTTCGGGCCCATGCGCCTGCCACGGGTGCGCTCTACCGGCGGCGTGATCATCGTGCTGGTGCTGGTGTTCTATCCGTATGTCTACCTGCTGGCACGCACAGCGTTTCTTGCCCAGGGCAAAGGGTTGATGGAGGCCGCCCGGGTGTTGGGGCTCTCGCCCTGGCAGGCATTCTGGCGGGTGGCCCTGCCCATGGCCCGACCTGCCATCGGGGCGGGCATCGCCTTGGCCCTGATGGAAACCCTCGCCGACTTCGGCGCCGTGGCGGTCTTCAACTTCGACACGTTCACGACCGCCATCTACAAGACCTGGTATGGCTTCTTCAGCCTGTCCAGCGCTGCGCAATTGGCCAGTTTGCTGTTGCTGGCCGTCATGCTGGTGCTGTACGGCGAGCGCCGTGCGCGGGGCGCCAACCACAGCGCCAGTGAACGCCCCAGAGGCCAGGCGCTGTACCGCCTGCAGGGTGGCAAGGCCGTGCTGGCCAGCGGCTGGTGCCTGTTGGTCTTCGCCTGCGCATTCGTCATCCCTTTGCTGCAACTGCTGGTGTGGTTCTGGCAGCGCGGGCGCCACGATCTGGATGAGCGCTACATCGGCCTGGTGCTTCATACCCTATACCTGGGCGGCGTTGCAGCGCTGGTGACGGTCTGCGTGGCGCTGCTACTGGCCTTTGCCCGGCGCCAGGCGCCCATGCCGGGCATTCGCGTCGGTGTAGGGCTCGCCAACATGGGCTACGCCTTGCCCGGCTCGGTACTGGCGGTGTCGATCATGCTGGCCTTCAGCTACCTGGACAGCCAGGTCGTCGCGCCGCTGTCCAGCTGGCTGGGAGGCGCGGGCAGGCCATTGCTGCTGGGCAGCCTTGCAGCATTGCTGCTGGCCTATGTGATTCGTTTCATCGCCGTGGCCTACGGCCCGCTGGAGAGCAGCCTGGAACGGATTCGTCCCTCGTTGGCGCAGGCATCGCGCAGCCTGGGTGTGGGCGGGGTGCGGCTGTTCATCAAGGTGTACTTGCCGCTGCTGCTGCCAGGCGCACTGAGCGCGGCGTTGCTGGTGTTCGTCGATGTGCTCAAGGAGATGCCGGCTACCCTGCTGATGCGTCCTTTTGGCTGGGATACGCTGGCGGTACGGGTGTTCGAGATGACCAGCGAGGGTGAATGGGCGCGGGCGTCGCTGCCGGCATTGACGCTGGTGGTGGTCGGGCTGCTGCCGGTCATTGGCCTGATACGCCGCTCGGCGCGCAGGCCAGGCTATTCCTGCTAAGGGTGTCAGCTTGCGCCCTTGCCGCTACAATGCGCGGCACTCGCGCAGCAGGCAATCAAAACAACGCTGTTCACACAGCTGAAGGCCATGAGCCTTCCACTGCTGCCGCTTCGCCACGCCCGGAAGGAGAAACCCATGGGACAGCGCACGCTTTTGTACGACCTGCATCTGGCGCTTGGCGCCAAGACGGTCGATTTCGGTGGCTGGGACATGCCGCTGCACTATGGCTCGCAGGTCGATGAGCACCACCAGGTGCGCAGTGACTGTGGGGTCTTCGACGTGTCCCACATGACCGTCATTGATATCCGGGGCGATGCGGCCACGGCTTGGTTGCAGCGGCTGCTGGCCAATGATGTCGCCCGGCTCGATCAGGTTGGCAAGGCACTCTACAGCCCGATGCTGCATGAGCAGGGCGGGGTGATCGATGACTTGATCGTCTATCGCACGGCGACCGGTTACCGGCTGGTCACCAACGCTGCCACCCGAGCCCGGGTGCTGGAGTGGCTGGACCAGCAGCGTGATGGGCTTGCCGTCGACGTTCAGGTTCGTCCGGACCTCGCCATTCTTGCCGTTCAGGGCCCGAACGCGCGCGAGAAGGTAGCTGCTTTGGTCAGTGCCTCGCGGGCCGCTCTGATACGCACGCTACGCCCCTTCGAAGGGGTGATGGACGGGGACTGGTTCATCGCGCGCACCGGCTATACCGGCGAAGATGGCCTGGAGTTGATCTTTCCGGGTGACCAGGCCGTGGCCTTTTTCAACGACCTGGTTGGCGCCGGTATCGCGCCCAGCGGCCTGGGGGCTCGCGACACGTTGCGGCTCGAAGCCGGCATGCACCTTTACGGGCAGGACATCGACGAGCAGCACACCCCGTTATCGTGCAATCTGGGCTGGAGCATCGCCTGGGAGCCGGCAAGCCGAAACTTCATCGGTCGCGCGGCGCTGTTGGCGGAAATCGAGCGGGGCGTACAGGAAAAGCTCGTGGGTTTGGTACTGGAGGAGCGTGGTGTGCTGCGCGCCCACCAGGTGGTCCGTGTGGCGGGGATTGGCGAAGGGGAGATCACCAGTGGTAGTTTCTCACCTACGCTGAGCAAGTCCATTGCCCTGGCACGCGTGCCCATGGCCACGGGCGACCGGGCCGAAGTGGAAATTCGTGGCAAGTGGTACCCGGTGCGCGTGGTCAGGCCGACTTTCGTGCGCCACGGCAAGATCCTGATCTGATCCATCATCAAACGGCGGGCGTACCGCTGAGCCAATCGAGGAATTCAAGACATGAGCAATATCCCCGCCGAACTTCGTTTTGCCCAAAGCCATGAGTGGGCCCGCCTGGAAGCCGACGGTACCGTCACGGTAGGCATCAGTGACCATGCGCAGGAAGCGCTAGGTGACGTGGTATTCGTCGAGCTGGCCGAAGTGGGCAAGGTGTTTGCCGCAGGCGACGCGGCCGGTGTCGTGGAGTCGGTCAAGGCCGCGTCCGACATCTACGCCCCGGTCGGTGGCGAAGTGATCGCGGTCAACGAGGCGTTGGCCGACAGCCCTGAACAACTGAACGAGCAGCCCTACGACGCATGGATCTTCAAGCTCAAGCCGAGCAGCCAGGCTGATCTGGATAAACTGCTGGATGCGGCGGGCTACAAGGCCGCCATTGGCGAGTAAGCCGTCCTTGCGTCATCGGCAGAAAGCACTCGCAGCCAGGGGTTGAAGACCTCCTGGCGCGAGTTAGCCGGCGTTGAGGCCGGCGCTGTACCGATCAGTCGGCTATTGCATGCTTGGCCAGAATGGCATTGGCCAGCTCCATGTCAGACGCGTGAAGCCCTGGATGTTCCGCACGCACCTGCTTGATTGCCGACTCCAGGAATGGCCCACGGATGGCGCCTTCACTGGCTACGAAGCTGCCAGCATCATCCTGCGCTGCCATCACCAACTTGTGGTCACGCGAGGTCAGGTAGGTCGAGCCGGTGGTTGCACCGGAAGAGATCACATTACGCCAGAAGGAATCGGCCATGGCCGAGCCCACAGGCAGCGCGAGCAGGGCTGCGGCAGCGATGGCAGTGTTGAGACGCATGATGAGACACCTCGAAGGTGAGGGTTGAAGATGTGCGGTTGGATGCTCGCGAACCTGCCAAGTTCCTGGGCCTGCCGCTTCTGATCAGCTGCATGCACGCAGTACTTCGTCAGCCAGGGTTTGCCCACACGCAACCTTGGCCTCGCCGCAGCGGCGCAGGTCCACAAGGCCATCTGCCTGGGCCTGGCGTCGCAATTGCGCAAGGTCCGTATGAGGGCCGATCAGGGCACGCAGGTTGTCGCTGGGTTCGAGTAATTCGAACAAGCCGGTACGCCCATGAAAACCCGTGCCGCGGCACGTTCTGCAGCTGGCTGCGTCGCGCCCCTGGCACTGGCTGCACAGCGTGCGCACAAGCCGCTGGGCCATCACCGCAATCAATGTCGCTTTGATCAAGTAATCAGCCACACCCAGTTCTTGCAGGCGGATGATTGCAGCACAGGCGTCGTTGGTGTGCAGGGTAGACAGCACCAGGTGCCCGGTAAGGGCGGCCTGCACGGCCACCCGTGCGGTGTCGGGGTCCCGTATTTCGCCGATCATGATGATGTCCGGATCCTGGCGCAGCATGGCGCGCACGCCGTTGGCAAAGCCCAGGTCCAGGGCCGGCTGCACCTGAAACTGGTTGAACTCGGGTTCGAGCCGTTCGATGGGGTCCTCGATGGTGCACAGGTTGACCTGCGGGGTGGCCAATAGCTTGAGGCTGGCGTACAGCGTGCTGGTCTTGCCTGAGCCCGTAGGCCCTGTGACCAGGATGATGCCCTGGCGCCGTTGCAGCAGGCCTTGCCATTGACCCAATTGCTGCCCCTGAAGACCGAGCCGATCAAAGCTCTCGTGCAGCTGCTGCGGGTCGAACAGGCGCAATACCAGTTTTTCACCAAAGGCAGTGGGCAGGGTCGACAAACGCAGCTCCACCTCGCTCCCGTTTGGCAGGCGGCTTTGCAGTCGGCCATCCTGAGGCCTGCGTTTTTCCGCGACGTCCATGCGCCCAAGGTGCTTCAGGCGGCTGATCAAGGCCACTGCGACTGCGGCGGGGAAAACATAGACGGTGTGCAACAGGCCATCGATGCGATAGCGCAAGTGGCCCTGGTCGCGGCGCGGCTCCAGATGGATGTCGCTGGCGCGCTGGTCGATCGCGTAGTGCAGCAGCCAGTCGACGATATGCACGATGTGCGCGTCATCCGCGTTGGCCTGCGAGTGACGCTTGCCCAGCTCCAGCCACTGCTCGAGTTCGCCGAAGCGGTTCGATTGCTGGTGGTGCGCGCCCTTGACCGACTGCGCCAGGCGCTGGAAGGGTTCACCGGCCTGACGCATCTGCACAGGGCTTGCGAGCACTCGCCGCACGGTTCGTCCAAGGCTCAGGGCCAGATCGGCCTGCCAACGGCACTGATAGGGCTGTGCGCTGGCCACGGTGACGCTCGCCGCGTCAGCTGCCACGATGAGAATGCCGTGGCTCTGCGCAAAGGCTGGGGACACCAGCTCAGCCACCTGCTGCAGGTCGATTTGCAGCGGATCGATACGCAGATAGGGCAGGCCCGTCTTGGCAGCCAGCCATTGGCAAAGCCGATCCAGGTCCAGTACTTGCCCCGGATGGAGGCGGTCGGCAAGGTTGCAGGCGGCCACTTGCTCCAGCGGATGATCGGCAGGGTGATCGACGGCATGTTCAAGTACACGCACGCTATCGCTGGCGTGCAGGCGCTGGTCGATGAGCAAGGCTTCGAGCACCCGGTGCAGGTCGAGTGCCAGGGTATCGGGGTTATGCATAAAGGCGTCCGTGCCTGATCAAGAAGACCCGATCTAGGCTAGTTCACCCTCCGCCAAAGCCGAATCGAAAGGATGTCAGGGTTTTGCCTGAGGGCTATTCATGCTCATGTCAAAGCGCTGGCCGGTGCGCCGCTAGGCGTGCACTACCGACAGCTCTACACGGTGTTGCGGGGCCAAGTGCACGTCAGCCACACACACCATGTTGCGTAATTTCTGAGCGATCACTTCGGCGCGGTGCCAGCTCAAGCCGCCAATGCCGATATCGATGGCCAACCAGTCATCCTGTTGAGTGACCTGGACGCTATGCGGTGTGAGCATTTGCAAGGCGAACTGATTGAGCACCCGGCACAAGCTGTCGGGCTCGGCTTCGGCCTGCAAGCGATACAGCACAGTGGTGTGAGCATTGCTGTTGGCCCATACATCGACACGCGGCAGTGAGTTCATGCGTCATCCTCTTTGAGTGAAGGAAGTTTTGCACGCCTGAACCGGTATTTTTTCGCTAAGATTCGACCCAATCAGCCTGTTCTTGCATAACTATGATCGAAGCAGTTCGATCTGGAGAATTTTTCATGCACAGCGCATTGGATGCCTACGACCGTCGTATCCTCGAGTTGCTACAAGAAGACGCTTCGCTGTCCAGCGCTCAGATCGCCGAACGCATTGGCTTGTCACAGTCGCCATGCTGGCGACGGATTCAACGGCTCAAAGAGGAAGGGGTGATTCGCGGGCAAGTCACCTTGCTGGACCGCAAGAAAATCGGGCTGAACACCCAGATATTCGCCGAAGTGAAATTGAATGCCCATGGCCGCTCGAATTTCACCGAGTTCACAGAGGCGATCCGCGGGTTTTCAGAGGTGCTCGAGTGCTACGTGCTGATGGGGTCGGTGGACTTCCTGCTGCGTATCGTCACCCCGGATATCGAGGCGTATGAACGGTTCTTCTTCGAAAAGCTCTCGAACGTGCCCGGTATTCAGGAGGTGAACTCGATCGTGGCCCTTTCGGAGATCAAGTCCACCACCAGCCTGCCGCTGTCGGGCTGAGGGCATCACGCTTTGAGCAGATGCTTCCAGCCACGGCTCTGATCGACGGCACGCGCCTGCTCGATGCGGGCTTCGAGCACCTCATCGCTGATCGGGTGCTCAGCCAGCTCGTGCAGTTTCTTCATGTCGCCGTACAGGCGGTCCATTTGAGGTGCATCCAGCACATGGCGGGCATGGTGCAACCAGGCCATCACTTGCTCGATGCGCGGCAGTTGCTCTGCCAGGTCTTCGGGGCGCTGGGTGTATAGCGACAACTTCAGAGCGCGGCCTTCCTCGGCAATCAGGTGTGCCAGCCAGCTTGCCAGAAGCGCCTTGCCCTGGCGCTCGCCACGACCCTTGCGTTCGACGGTCCAGGTGCGCGACAGCAGCCAACGCGAGGTTTCCAGGGAGAACTGGCCCCAGCGAGGATCATCCAGCTCTTCTGCGAACTGCTCGGGCGCAGCGCGGCGGATGTCTTCATCATCGTTGCCGGCTTGCACCAGTGGACGCCAGTCTTCGAGCAGGGCATCCAGGCGCGCGCGCAGGTCACGGGTGGCAGCGCGGGGGGCGGCCTGGCCCAAGCTGGCAGTGATGGCGCGCAGCTCGATGAGGTTCTGCACCCAGTCCTGCAGCGACCGCCAGTGGCCGCTGTGGCGGTATTGCTCGGCCAGGCGCTGGCTGTTGCCCAGCAGTTGCCACGCCAACGCAGCGTAGGCATCGTCCAAGGCCATGTCCGCTTCGAGGTCGGCGACGCTCAGATCCAGCTCGAAACGCTCGGGCTCCAGCAGGCGGTAGCCGCGCTCAGCCTTGCTGATATCGCAGGGCATCAGCGCAACGCTTGCGGCCAGCTCGGCAGCCAGCTCCAGCAGCGCCGCAGGCTCACCTTCACGCAGCTCCAGTTCCAACTCGCAAATCGCTTCCTTGCGCTTGCCGGCAATCACGAAGCCTTGGTCCAGCGCGGCCTCGATCACCACCTTGGCCTTGCCACGGCCCCAGGCGATTTCGGCGTATTCGCGGGTGAAGTCGGTGGTGAACAACGGCTTGATGGTCTTCTTGTCCAGGTCGGCCAGTTGCACGGGCCAGCAGCTGTCATCCAGCTTCTTGAGGTCCAGCTTCACCTTGTCCAGTTGCCATTCGTGCTCGTTGCGCTCGGACAGGCCAGCCACGCTGGTGCCGCGACACTTGAGGGTCTGGATGACGGTATCGCCGTCACGGCGCAGGCGCAGGGCAACACGTGCCTCGGCCAGCGCGCGCTCAGGCGTGTCGAAATACTGGTTCAGCAGTTCGCGAGTCTGCCAGCCAGACTTGTTGCGCTTTTTCAGCAGCGGGTGCTCGCGCAGGGCGGCGAGGGTCTCGGGGCTGGCGCGCAGCTTGAGTTCGGTTTCTTTGGGCATTACAGGCTCGAAAGGGGGCGTGGTCGATGCAGAGTCTACAGCAGTAGGCCGTCAACGGTTTATTCCAGACGGCGGATGGTCCTATGATGGGCAATGCTTCCGAGGAGTACACGCATGCCGTTGCCGACGCTGAAAGACCAATTTGCCGCCTTGATCGCCGCGCCTTCGGTCAGTTGCACCCAGGCCTCGCTCGACCAGTCCAATCGTCAGGTCATCGACCTGCTGGCTACCTGGCTGGGTGATCTGGGTTTTTCCTGCGACATTCAGCAGGTGACTCCCGGCAAGTTTAACCTGCTGGCCAGCCGCGGCAGCGGCCCTGGCGGCCTGGTGCTGGCCGGCCACAGCGACACCGTGCCCTACGACGAGCAGCTCTGGAGCAGCGACCCCTTGAAGCTGACCGAAGTCGAGGGTCGCTGGGTGGGGCTCGGCAGTTGCGACATGAAGGGTTTTTTCGCACTGGTGATCGAGGCCGTCATTCCCTTGCTGCAGCACGACTTCAAGCAGCCGCTGCTGATTCTGGCCACCTGCGACGAGGAAAGCTCCATGTCTGGCGCCCGTGCATTGGCCGATGCTGGCCAGCCGCTGGGTCGCGCGGCGATCATCGGCGAGCCGACCGGACTGCGGCCGATCCGCATGCACAAAGGCATCCTCATGGATCGGATCGACATCCTCGGGCGCAGTGGTCATTCATCGGACCCAAGCCTTGGCCGCAGCGCCATGGATGCCATGCATGCGGTAATGGGCGAACTGATGGGCCTGCGCCAGCAATGGCAGAAGGTCTACAACAATCCACAATTCACGGTGCCTGCGCCGACCATGAACTTCGGTTGCATTCACGGTGGCGACAACCCCAACCGGATCTGCGGCCAGTGCGCGCTTGAGTTCGACCTGCGCCCATTGCCGGGCATGGACGTGGACCAGCTGCGCGCCGCCATCCGTGAAAAACTGGTTCCGGTGGCCGAGCGCCATGACGTGCGTATCGACTATGCGCCGCTGTTCCCCGAAGTGCCGCCGTTCGAACAGGCGGCCGACAGTGAACTCGTCCAGGTGGCAGAGCGGCTCACCGGCCACCGCGCCGAAGCGGTGGCATTCGGCACCGAAGCACCTTATCTTCAGCAGCTTGGCTGCCAGACCATCGTGCTCGGCCCTGGTGACATCGCCTGCGCACACCAGCCTGGCGAATACCTGGACATGTCACGTATCAAGCCGACCGTGCGTCTATTGCGTGACCTGATCGGGCACTATTGCCTGCATTAAACGTCCACCCCTTTCATTCGTTTCTGCCTAGAGGAGACCGCGCGTGACCGCAAGCCTGTTCCGACGATGATCCTGAACGCCCCTGTAACGCCGTTCTCCGTCCACTTATCCACAGGCCCTGTCATGCACGATTACGTCAACTGGCTACGCCACGCTTCTCCTTACATCAACGCCCACCGCGACTGCACCTTTGTGGTGATGCTTCCCGGCGATGGGGTTGAACACCCCAACTTCGGCAATATCGTCCACGACCTGGTGCTGCTGCACAGCCTTGGGGTGCGTCTGGTCCTGGTACACGGCTCTCGCCCTCAGATCGAGACCCGCCTGGCTGAACGTGGCCTGGCAGCGCACTACCACCACGGCTTGCGTATCACCGATGCCGCTACCCTGGATTGCGTGATCGACGCGGTAGGTGCGCTGCGCCTGGCTATCGAGGCGCGGTTGTCAATGGACATTGCCGCCTCGCCCATGCAGGGCTCGCGCCTGCGGGTGGCCTCCGGCAACCTAGTCACCGCGCGGCCGATCGGCGTGCTCGAAGGCGTGGATTTTCATCACACCGGCGAAGTGCGTCGGGTAGACCGCAAGGGCATCAGCCGCCTGCTCGACGAGCGCTCCATCGTGTTGCTCTCGCCGCTGGGCTATTCGCCAACCGGCGAGATCTTCAACCTTGCCTGCGAAGACGTGGCCACCCGTGCGGCCATCGAACTGGGCGCTGAGAAGTTGGTGCTGTTCGGCGCAGAACCTGGTCTGCTGGATGAGCATGGCCGCCTGGTGCGCGAATTGCGCCCTCAACAGGTTGCGCCGCACTTGCAGCGCCTGGGCAGCGACTACCAGGCCGAGCTGCTCGATGCCGCTGCCCAGGCGTGCAAGGGCGGCGTGGCACGCAGCCACATCGTCAGCTATGCCGAGGACGGCGCGCTGCTGACCGAACTGTTCACCCGGGGCGGTGGCGGTACGCTGGTGTCCCAGGAGCAGTTCGAGATCGTACGGGAGGCCACCATCGAAGACGTCGGCGGCCTGCTCGACCTGATCAGCCCGCTGGAAGAACAAGGCATCCTGGTTCGCCGTTCACGTGAAGTGCTGGAGCGGGAAATCGAGCAGTTCAGCGTGGTGGAGCGCGAAGGCATGATCATCGCGTGCGCAGCGTTGTATCCGATTGCAGAGTCCGATGCGGGTGAGCTGGCATGCCTGGCGGTGAATCCGGAGTACCGCCATGGCGGGCGCGGGGATGAGCTGCTGGCGCGTATCGAAAGCCGGGCACGGGAGATGGGGTTGAGCACCTTGTTCGTGCTCACAACACGCACGGCGCATTGGTTCCGCGAACGCGGCTTCTCGCCCAGTGGCGTCGAGCGGCTGCCGGCGGCACGGGCTTCGCTGTACAACTTCCAGCGCAATTCGAAGATCTTCGAAAAGCCGCTGGGCTGAGGCGCTCTGCGCCTGCGTGCCTTAAATGAAAACGCCGCCTTGATGGGCGGCGTTCTGGTTTACACGGTGTGCAGATACCAGTTGTACTCGAGGTCGGAGATCGAATGTTCGAACTCCTCCAGCTCGCTTTCCTTGCACGCGACGAAGATGTCGATGTACTTCGGATCGATGTACTTGTTCAGGATTTCGCTGTCATCCAACTCGCGCAGCGCATCACGCAGGTTGTTCGGCAGGCTCTGTTCCAGCTGCTCGTACGAGTTGCCTTCGATAGGCTCCCCAGGCTCGACCTTGTTGGTCAGGCCATGGTGAACGCCTGCCAGCACGGCCGCCATCATCAGGTACGGGTTGGCATCGGCGCCAGCCACGCGGTGCTCAAGGCGCACAGCATCGGGCGAGCCGGTCGGTACGCGCAGCGCCACGGTGCGGTTGTCCAGGCCCCAGCTTGGCGCATTGGGCACGTAGAACTGCGCGCCAAAGCGGCGATAGGAGTTGACGTTCGGGCACAGGAACGCCATGGACGCAGGCAGGGTCTCGAGCACACCGCCGACAGCGTGACGTAGCGCGGCGTTCTGCTCGGGATCCTCGCTGGTGAAGATGTTGTTGCCATCTTTGTCCAGCACGGAAATGTGTACATGCAGACCATTGCCTGCCTGCCCTGGGTAGGGCTTGGCCATGAAGGTGGTGTCCATTTCATGGTCGTAGGCGATGTTCTTGATCAGGCGCTTGAGCAGCACGGCGTAGTCGCACGCCTTGAGCGGGTCCGGCACATGGTGCAGGTTGACTTCGAACTGAGCCGGGGCGCTTTCCTTGACGATGGCATCGGCAGGAATACCCTGTTCCTTGGCCCCTTCGAGGATGTCCTGCAGGCAGTCGGCATACTCGTCCAGGTCATCGATCAGGTAGACCTGGGTCGATTGCGGACGCTTGCCGGAAATGGGCGAGCGCGGCGGCTGCGGACGGCCGTTCACGTTCTCCTGGTCGATCAGGTAGAACTCCAGCTCGAACGCGGCGCAGATGGTCAGGCCCATGTCGTCGAACTTGCTCACCACCTGGCGCAGCACTTCACGCGGGTCAGCGAAGAAAGGTTCGCCTTCGAGCTCGTGCATGGTCATCAGCAGCTGGGCAGTAGGGCGTTTTTGCCACGGCTCGTTGGAGAGAGTGTCAGGGATCGGATAGCAGATGCGGTCTGCATCGCCGATGTCCAGGCCCAGCCCGGTGCTTTCGACGGTGGAGCCATTGATATCCAGTGCAAACAGGGAGGCCGGCAGGTTGATGCCTTTCTCGTAAACCTTGTGGAGGCTGGTGCGCTCTATGCGCTTGCCGCGCACCACACCATTCATATCTGCAATCAGAAGGTCAACGTAGAGAACCTCAGGATGTTCCTTAAGGAACGCGTTCGCTTCGTTAAGCTGAACGGCACGCGGGGGTACCGACATGATGCAACACCTTTGTTGTTAAAAATATCAATCAAGGGGGGCTTGCAGGACCAGTCAATCGAAAAGCCATACTGATGTCAAGCCAACCCCATGATGCCCTGAAATGGCACATCTACGGCAGATTTGCTGCATATCGGGGCACGGCATTATCCGCTATTTTTCTGGAAAAGCGCTATCGCGAGCACTGCGTCGTTTATTTTTTACGCAGGTGTTGTGTAAAAAAATGAACGGCGCTAAGCTCCGATTCAACCCAAAACAGAATAATGCGAGGGTCTCATGGTCCGCCTGCCGCGACCTGGAAGCGCTGCCAATGCAGTGCAGTCAGGCTGTTCAGTCATGTTTGCCAGGCCTGCCAACCGCGTGGGGGCAGTGCTCGCAATAATTGACGTCTGGCATGCCCGGCCCCGCCTTCATGGCACCTCATCTCTACGCTTCGCTTCTTTCTGCCGTTACACATCGCCTCGGGCACACGTGGTTTCAGTGTATCCACCGTCCGCCTGCGCGGGGGTTTTGCTTTAGCCATCCACTGCATCCAGAATCAAGGCGCGGACCACCTTACCTCCTGAGGTATTTATGAGTAACAACCTCGACCAGCTCACCGATTGGTTGAAAGAGCACAAGATCACCGAAGTCGAATGCCTGATCAGCGACTTGACCGGCATCACGCGCGGCAAGATTTCGCCTACCAACAAGTTCATCGCCGAGAAGGGCATGCGCCTGCCCGAGAGCGTGTTGCTGCAGACAGTGACCGGCGACTATGTCGACGACGACATCTATTACGAGCTGCTGGACCCTGCAGACATCGACATGATCTGCCGGCCTGACGAGAATGCCGTGTTCCTGGTGCCATGGGCCATCGAGCCGACCGCACAGGTCATCCACGATACCTACGACAAGAAGGGCAACCCCGTAGAGCTGTCGCCGCGCAACGTGCTCAAGAAGGTGCTCAAGCTGTACGCTGACAAGGGTTGGCAGCCCATCGTCGCGCCCGAGATGGAGTTCTACCTGACCAAGCGCAGCGAAGACCCTGACTTCCCGCTGCAACCGCCGGTGGGCCGTTCGGGGCGGCCCGAAACCGGGCGCCAGTCCTTCTCCATCGAAGCTGCGAACGAATTCGACCCGCTGTTCGAGGATGTCTATGACTGGTGCGAATTGCAGCAGTTGGACCTCGACACGCTGATCCACGAAGACGGCACGGCGCAGATGGAAATCAACTTCCGTCACGGCGATGCCCTGCACCTGGCCGACCAGATACTGGTGTTCAAGCGCACCATGCGCGAAGCGGCGCTCAAGCACAACGTGGCAGCCACCTTCATGGCCAAGCCCATGACCGGCGAGCCTGGCAGCGCGATGCACCTGCACCAGAGCGTGGTCGACGTAACCACCGGCAAGAATATCTTCAGCAATGAAGACGGCAGCATGAGCACGCTGTTTCTGAACCACATCGGCGGCCTGCAGAAATTCATTCCCGAAGCGCTGCCGCTGTTCGCGCCGAACGTGAACTCGTTCCGCCGCTTCCTTCCGGATACCTCGGCACCGGTGAACGTGGAGTGGGGCGAGGAAAATCGTACGGTAGGCCTGCGCGTGCCTGACGCCGGCCCGCAAAGCCGGCGCGTCGAAAACCGCCTGCCGGGTGCGGATGCCAACCCGTACCTGGCCATCGCCGCGAGCCTGCTGTGTGGCTACATCGGCATGGTCGAAGGTATCGAGGCCAGCGCCCCGGTCCAAGGGCGGGGTTACGAGCGCCGCAACCTGCGCCTGCCGCTGACCATCGAGGACGCCCTGGAGCGCATGGAAAACAGCCGCGCCCTGGAGCAGTACCTGGGCAAGAAATTCATCGCCGGCTACGTGGCCACCAAGCGTGCCGAGCACGAGAACTTCAAGCGCGTCATCAGTTCCTGGGAGCGTGAATTCCTGCTGTTCGCAGTTTGATCAACCTCGGCCCCGCAGGCGCGCGGCCGTCCGTCAACGGAGAAGCACATGAGCCTGAACAACCCGCAAACCCGTGAATGGCAAGCCCTCAGTGGCGAGCATCACCTCGCGCCTTTCAGCGACTACAAGCAGCTCAAGTGCAAGGGGCCGCGCATTATCACCAAGGCGCAGGGCGTGCATTTGTGGGACAGCGAGGGGCACAAGATTCTCGACGGCATGGCTGGCCTGTGGTGCGTGGCCGTGGGGTATGGGCGTGAGGAGCTGGTTCAGGCGGCAGAGCGGCAGATGCGTGAGCTGCCCTACTACAACCTGTTCTTCCAGACCGCCCATCCTCCGGCGCTGGAGTTGGCCAAGGCGATCACCCAAGTGGCGCCCGAGGGCATGAGCCATGTGTTCTTCACCAGTTCAGGCTCCGAAGGCAACGACACGGTGCTGCGCATGGTTCGCCATTACTGGGCACTCAAGGGCAAACCGAGCAAGCAGACCCTGATCGGCCGGGTCAACGGTTATCACGGCTCCACCGTGGCCGGCGCCAGCCTGGGCGGCATGAGTGGCATGCACGAGCAAGGCGGCCTGCCCATCCCGGGCGTGGTGCACATCCCCCAGCCGTACTGGTATGGCGAGGGCGGTGACATGACACCGGAGGCGTTCGGGGTCTGGGCTGCGGAGCAACTGGAAAAGAAAATTCTCGAAGTCGGCGAGGACAACGTCGCAGCGTTCATCGCCGAGCCCATCCAGGGCGCAGGTGGCGTGATCATCCCGCCAGACACCTACTGGCCGAAGATCAAGGAAATTCTGGCCCGTTACGACATCCTCTTTGTGGCCGACGAAGTCATTTGCGGCTTCGGGCGAACAGGGCAGTGGTTCGGCTCGGATTTCTACGACCTCAAGCCCGATCTGATGACCATCGCCAAAGGCCTTACCTCCGGTTACATCCCCATGGGCGGTGTGATCGTGCGTGACAAGGTGGCCAAGGTGCTCAGCGAAGGTGGGGATTTCAATCACGGCTTCACCTATTCGGGGCATCCTGTGGCTGCCGCAGTGGGCCTGGAAAACCTGCGCATCCTGCGCGACGAACAAATCGTCGAGAAAGCGCGCACCGAAGCGGCACCGTATTTGCAAAAGCGTCTGCGTGAGTTGCAGGACCACCCGCTGGTGGGCGAGGTGCGCGGTGTTGGCCTGCTCGGCGCGATCGAGCTGGTCAAGGACAAGGCGACCCGCAGCCGTTTCGAAGGCAAGGGCGCGGGCATGATCTGCCGTAATTTCTGCTTCGACAATGGTCTGATCATGCGGGCTGTTGGCGACACGATGATCATCGCGCCACCTCTGGTCATCAGCCCGGCCGAGATCGACGAACTGGTGGAAAAGGCACGTAAATGCCTGGACCTGACGCTCGAAGCGATTCGCTGACAGCTAGCGATGTGACATTAAGTCGTTACAAGGGCCAGGTTTCCTTGAAACCGGGCCTTGTAACTTGCCAGACTAGCGGCTGCTTCAGTCGCCCACACGCGTGTACTGCGGGACCCGGCTTCTGAACGGATAGCTAATCGAACACTCTGGAGCATGACGCATGAAGAATATGGGCAAGACGTTGTTGGCCGCCGCGCTGATGGGCGCAGTGGTCGGGGCTGTACAGGCTGAAGACAAGGTACTGAACGTCTACAACTGGTCGGACTACATCGCTCCGGACACCATCGCCAAGTTCGAGAAAGAGTCGGGCATCAAGGTCAAGTACGACGTGTTCGACAGCAACGAAACCCTGGAGGCCAAGTTGCTGGCCGGCAAGTCCGGCTATGACATCGTGGTGCCTTCCAACAACTTCCTGGCCAAGCAGATCAAAGCTGGCGTCTACCAGGAACTCGATCGCACCAAGCTGCCCAACTGGAAGAACCTCGACGAGGACCTGCTCAAGGCCGTGGGCGATGCCAGTGACCCGGGCAACAAATACGCCTTCCCCTACATGTGGGGCTCGATCGGCATCGGCTACAACCCCGAGAAGGTCAAGGCCGCGCTGGGCGTGGACAAGATCGACTCCTGGGACGTGGTCTTCAAGCCAGAGAACATCGCCAAGCTCAAGAGCTGTGGCGTGAGCTTCCTTGATGCCCCAACCGAAATGCTGCCAGCTGCCCTGCATTACCTGGGCCTGCCGACCAACAGCACCAAGAAGGAAGACCTCAAGGCTGCCGAGGACCTGTTCCTCAAGATCCGTCCTTCGATCACCTACTTCCATTCCTCCAAGTACATTGGCGACCTGGCCAACGGCAACATCTGCCTGGCAGTCGGCTACTCGGGTGACCTGGAACAGTCCAAGACCCGCGCCCACGAGGCGGGGGACAAGGTCAAGCTGGACTACGTGATTCCGAAAGAAGGCGCCGGCACCTTCTATGACATGGTTGCCATGCCCAAGGATGCCGAGCACAAGGAAGCGGCCTACAAGTTCATGGACTTCCTGATGCAGCCGCAAGTCATGGCCGAAATCACCAATGCCGTGCGCTTCCCCAACGGCAACAAGGCCGCGACCGCCTTCGTGGACAAGGAAATCACCAGCGACCCAAGCATCTATCCGTCCGCTGAAGTGAAAAAGCAGCTGTACGCCATTGCCGCCCCTGAGGCAGCAGTGCAACGGGTGATTACCCGCAGCTGGACCAAGATCAAATCGGGCAAATAAGCCTGATGTAGCATTTTCGGGCCGGGTATTCCCGGTCCGAAACCAGTGAAAGGCAATTGAACATTGCGGCATCGAAGCTGCGAAGGTAAGTTGCGCGCCGGTTTTGCGTGTGCGGCAGCATTGTCGCTACCCAGACACTGATTGTGAGGACCACCCACTTGTCCAATTCTGTATTACGCAAGGCCATGATGGCTGCAGCGAGCCTGACGCTGGCATGCAGCGTCCAAGCGGCGCCTACGGTGCATTTCTACAACTGGTCCGACTATATCGGCCCTGATACCCTCGCGGGCTTCGAGAAAGCCACGGGCATCAAGCCGGTGCAGGATGTCTTCGATTCCAACGAGACCCTGGAAGGTAAGCTGCTGGCCGGCAGGACCGGCTATGACGTGGTCGTGCCTTCCAACCATTTCCTGGGCAAGCAGATCAAGGCGGGCGCTTTCCAGAAGCTCGACAAGACACTGCTACCCAATTACGCGAACCTTGATCCTGCGCTGATGAAGCGTCTGGAGAAGAACGATCCGGGCAACCTGTATGCCGTGCCTTACCTGTGGGGCACCAATGGCATCGGGTACAACGTCGACAAGGTCAAGGAGGCACTTGGCGTCGATACCATCGATTCCTGGGCGGTGCTGTTCGAACCCGAGAACATGAAGAAGCTGTCCAAGTGCGGTGTGGCCTTCCTCGACTCGGCGGACGAAATGCTACCGGCCGTCCTCAACTACATGGGCCTGGATCCCAACAGCACCAACCCCAAGGATTACGCCAAGGCCGAGCAGAAGCTGCTGGCGGTGCGCCCCTACGTGACCTACTTCCATTCGTCCAAGTACATCACCGACCTTGCCAACGGCAACATCTGTGTCGCGGCGGGTTTCTCGGGTGATGTGTTCCAGGCCAAGGCCCGCGCCGAAGAGGCGAAGAAGGGCGTGAACCTGGCTTATGCCATTCCCAAAGAAGGCGGCAACCTCTGGTTCGACGTGCTGGCGATCCCCAAGGACGCCAGGAACGTGGAGCAGGCGCATGCCTTGATCAACTATTTGCTGAAACCTGAGGTTATCGCCCAGGTCAGTGATTACGTCGGTTATGCCAACCCTAACTCGAAGGCTGGCGACCTGATGGACCAGGCCGTGAGGACTGACGCTGCGGTCTATCCACCGCAGGATGTGCTGGACAAGATGTTCGTGAACTCAGAGCTGCCGCCCAAGGTGCAGCGCCTGATGACCCGCAGCTGGACCAAGGTCAAGTCGGGCAAGTAATCCACCTCACCTGCGCGACCTGCCTGGCAGGCCGCGCGGGCACAAAAATCTTGTTGGGAGTTTCACTCATGGCAGTTGCCTCCGGCGCCTATAAGAAAGCCCTCGAGGGTGGCCAGCAACCCAAGCAGGTGCTGGTCAAGATCGACCGGGTCACGAAAAAATTCGACGAAACGGTAGCGGTGGACGATGTGTCCCTGGAAATCCGCAAGGGCGAAATCTTCGCCTTGCTCGGCGGTTCCGGCTCCGGTAAGTCGACCTTGCTGCGCATGCTGGCAGGCTTCGAACGCCCCACCGAAGGGCGCATCTTCCTGGACGGTGTGGACATCACCGACATGCCGCCCTACGAGCGGCCGATCAACATGATGTTCCAGTCCTACGCCCTGTTCCCGCACATGACCGTGGCGCAGAACATCGCCTTCGGCCTGCAGCAGGACCGCTTGCCCAAGGCCGAGGTCGACGCCCGCGTGGCCGAGATGCTCAAGCTGGTGCACATGACCCAGTACGCCAAGCGCAAACCGCATCAGCTCTCCGGTGGCCAGCGCCAGCGCGTGGCCTTGGCTCGCTCCCTGGCCAAGCGCCCCAAGCTGTTGCTGCTGGACGAGCCGATGGGCGCCCTGGACAAGAAGCTGCGTTCGCAGATGCAACTGGAGCTGGTGGAAATCATCGAGCGCGTCGGTGTGACCTGCGTGATGGTGACCCACGACCAGGAAGAGGCCATGACCATGGCCCAGCGCATCGCCATCATGCACCTGGGATGGATCGCTCAGATCGGCTCGCCGGTGGATATCTACGAAACCCCGACCAGCCGCCTGGTCTGCGAATTCATCGGCAACGTCAACCTGTTCGATGCCGAGGTGATCGACGATGCCGAAGGTCATGCCCTGATCGCCTCGCCTGAACTTGAGCGCAAGATCTACGTCGGGCATGGTGTTTCCACCTCCGTGGAAGACAAGCACATCACCTATGCGCTGCGCCCGGAAAAGATGCTGGTCACCACTGTCCAGCCTGACTTCGAGTACAACTGGTCGCGCGGCAAGATCCATGACATCGCCTACCTGGGCGGTCATTCGGTGTTCTACGTGAAGCTACCCAGTGGCAAGGTGGTGCAGTCGTTCGTCGCCAACGCCGAGCGCCAAGGCGCGCGCCCTACGTGGGACGATGAAGTCTACGTATGGTGGGAAGACGACAGCGGCGTGGTACTGCGGTCATGAAGCTGCGCAAGCTCAAGCGAGCGTTCCGGCGCATCACCCCTGAGGGGCGGCACCTGGTGATCGGTGTTCCTTTCGTGTGGCTGTTTCTGTTCTTCATGCTGCCGTTCTTCATCGTCCTGAAGATCAGCTTCGCCGAAGCTGACGTGGCGATCCCGCCTTATACCGAGATCTACAGCTACGTCGAGGACAAGATCCAGTTGGTGCTCAACCTGGCCAACTACGGTTTGCTGACCGAGGACGACCTGTATATCTCGGCCTACCTGGGTTCGCTTAAGATGGCGTTCATCAGCACGCTGCTTTGCCTGCTGATCGGCTACCCGATGGCCTACGCCATCGCCAATGCCAAGAAGGAAACCCAGACCGTCCTGCTGCTGCTGATCATGATGCCGACCTGGACCGCGATCCTGATCCGCGTGTATGCCTGGATGGGCATTCTCAGCAACAACGGTTTGCTCAACGGCTTTCTGATGTGGACCGGGCTGATCGACCAGCCGCTGCAGATCCTGAACACCAACCTGGCGGTGTATATCGGCGTGGTCTATTCCTACCTGCCGTTCATGATCCTGCCCTTGTTCGCCAACCTGGTGAAGCATGACCCAAGCCTGCTCGAAGCGGCATCCGACCTGGGCTCGAGCACCTTCAACAGTTTCTGGAAAATCACCGTGCCGCTGTCGAAAAACGGCATCATCGCCGGTTGTATGCTGGTGTTCATCCCCGTGGTGGGCGAGTTCGTGATCCCCGAGCTGCTCGGCGGTCCGGAAACCCTGATGATCGGCAAGGTGTTGTGGCAGGAGTTCTTCAACAACCGTGATTGGCCGGTCGCCTCCGCGCTGGCGGTGGTGATGCTGGCGATCCTGATCGTGCCGATTCTGCTGTTCAATCGCAGCCAGGCCAAGGAAATGGAGGGCAGGGCATGAAGCGCTTCGGTTTTTCCAAGCTGATGCTGGTGTTCGGCTTGCTGTTCATTTACCTGCCGATGGTGATTCTGGTCATCTACTCGTTCAACGCCTCCAAGTTGGTGACGGTGTGGGGCGGGTGGTCGGTGAAGTGGTACGTCGGCCTGCTGGACAACACCCAGCTGATCGGCTCGGTGATGCGCTCGCTGGAAATTGCCTGCTACACGGCGGTGGCAGCGGTTGCGTTGGGCACCATGGCCGCTTTCGTGCTGACCCGGGTCACCCGCTTCCGCGGGCGCACCTTGTTCGGCGGCCTGGTCACTGCGCCGCTGGTGATGCCTGAAGTCATCACCGGTCTGTCGCTGTTGCTGCTGTTCGTGGCCATGGCGCAATTGATCGGTTGGCCGCAGGAGCGTGGCGTGGTCACCATCTGGATCGCCCACACCACCTTCTGTGCCGCCTATGTGGCGGTTGTCGTGTCGGCGCGGTTGCGTGAACTGGACCTGTCGATCGAGGAAGCGGCCATGGACCTGGGAGCCAAGCCGTGGAAGGTGTTCTTCCTGATCACCATCCCCATGATTGCGCCATCGCTGGCGGCCGGCGGCATGATGTCGTTCGCGCTGTCGCTCGATGACCTGGTGCTTGCAAGCTTCGTGTCCGGGCCAGGCTCGACCACGTTGCCCATGGAAGTGTTCTCGGCGGTGCGCCTGGGCGTGAAGCCCGAGATCAACGCCGTGGCCAGCCTGATTCTGCTGTCCGTTTCGCTGGTCACGTTCTTCGTCTGGTACTTCAGCCGCCGTGCCGAAGAACGCCGGCGCAAGGCCATCCAACAGGCCATCGAAGAGGGTGCGGCGGCCAACGCCTCGCAGCCGCAGGTACGACGCCCGGCGCCGGTGGCGCCGATCTGATTGAGGCGTAGCTGCTCGCTTGCAGACGATCAGCTACGCCCGACCCAGCGCCCGTGATCTTGAGAGAATGCGGTACTGACACAATTGCTGGAGCTCGCTATACCTGACCTAACAAAGCCGCCCAGGGGCCTGAAGTAGGCAGGGCCTCTAGTACTCCAATAAGAATTATGGAACCCCGGCTTACCTGGCGAATCGCATGCATGAATCTTTTGCGCGCAAGAAAGGAGCCTCCATGACGTTGTCGCGTGTGCTGCTGGTCACCGGCTTGGGGGTGCTGGGCTTGCTCACGGGCTGCAGCAAGAGTGAGCCCGAAGGAACCCTGCCTCGCGTGGGGGTGCAGACTGTCCAATCTGCTGATTTCGCTGCCAGGGTGACCCTGACCGGTGATATCCAGGCGCGTGTGCAAACCGACCTTTCTTTCCGCGTAGGCGGCAAGATCATCGCGCGCGCGGTGGATGTGGGCGATCACGTCAAGGCCAAGCAGGTGCTGGCGCGGCTTGACCCCAAGGACCTGCAGAACAACGTCGCCTCGGCCAAGGCCGAGGTGTTCGCCGCCCAGGCGCGTGTAACCCAGACCCAAGCCGCCTTCGTCCGCCAGCAGAAACTGCTGCCCAAGGGCTATACCAGCCAAAGCGAATACGATGCTGCCCAGGCCTCGTTGCGCAGTAACCAGAGCGCGTTGAAGGCCGCACAGGCTCAGCTGGCGAACGCCAACGAGCAGTTGAGCTATACCGCGCTGATATCAGAGGCCGATGGTGTGATCACCGAGCGCCAGGCCGAGGTAGGCCAAGTGGTGCAAGCGACCATGCCGATCTTCAGCCTGGCCCGGGATGGCGAGCGTGATGCGGTGTTCAACGTCTATGAGTCCCTGTTGGCAGGCACCCCGAGCGATGCCAGCGTGGTGGTCAGCCTGCTGGACGATCCCAAGGTACAAGCCCGTGGGGCGGTGAGGGAAATCACGCCCACCGTCTCGGCTCAGAGCGGTACGGTACAGGTCAAGGTCGGTCTGCAGGACGTTCCGCCTGCCATGCAGTTGGGCGCGCCCGTCACCGTGACCACGCAGGGGCGGGGCAAGCCGAGTGTCGAGCTGCCTTGGTCGGCACTGACCAAAGGCCTGAAGAAACCCGCCGTATGGATCGTGGGTGAGGGCGACAAGGTGCAGTTGCGGGAAGTCGAAGTGAGCCGCTACCTGACCGGCACCGTAGTCATCGGCAAAGGCCTCGACGGTGGCGAAGTCGTCGTGGTGACCGGCGGGCAGCTGCTGCACCCCGGTATGAAAGTTGAAAAAGTCCCCGCCAAAGCGCCGGAGAGCCCGCTATGAAGCCTTGGCTGACACTGATGTGTGCCGGTGTGTTGCTTGTCGGGTGCGGCAAGCAAGAGCAGCCGCCAGAGCCGGTTCGCCCCGTGCTGTCGGTAGTGGTGCAACCTCAGTTGCAGGCCCGCCTGGGCCGCTTTGCAGGCGTCATCGAAGCGCGCTACGAAAGTACCTTGGGCTTTCGCGTAGGCGGTCGCATCGCACGCCGTTGGCTGGACGTCGGTGCCCAGGTCAAAGCGGGCGATACGCTGGCCACGCTGGATCCGACCGACCAGCAAAACCAACTGCGTGCAGCTGAAGGCGACTTGGCCAGGGTGCAGGCGCAGTGGATCAACGCGCAGTCCGACGCCCGCCGGCAACAACAGTTGTACGACCGCGGCGTGGGTGCTCAGGCGCAGCTGGACATCGCCCAGACCAACCTGAAAACAGCCGGCGCCACGTTGGAGCAGGCCAGGTCCTCGGTCAGTCAGGCCCGTGATCAGCTTGGCTACACCACGCTGCGCAGCGATCATGCGGCGGTGATCACCGCTTGGCAGGCCGAGGCTGGGCAAACCGTCACCGCTGGGCAGGCGGTGGTCAAGCTGGCCAGGCCAGACGTGAAGGAAGCCGTGATCGACCTGCCCATTGGCATTGCCGAGCAGTTGGCCCCGGACCTGACCTTCACCGTTGCCTCGCAGCTCAACCCTGCCGTCAACACCACCGCCACCTTGCGCGAGCTCGAGCCCAAGGCTGATGCCACCACCCGCACCCGGCGTGCGCGGCTGACCTTGGCCAGCACCCCTGAAACCTTCCATCTGGGGACTGCCGTCAGCGTCACCCTCAGCTCGCAGGTTTCTCCGCGCAGCGAACTGCCGGCCAGCGCTCTGCTCGAGCGCGATGGCAAGACCCAGGTGTGGGTCGTCGAACCTCAACAGAAAACTGTCGCTTTGCGCGACGTGACCCTGATCGACCGAAACGAAGACCGCATCGTCGTCTCATCAGGCGTACAGCCTGGGGAGCGGGTGGTGATCGCCGGCGTCACTAGCCTCAAGCCTGGCCAGCAGGTCACCTTCGACGAGGATGCGCAATGAAAGGAAGCTTCAACCTGTCCGAATGGGCGCTCAAGCATCAGTCGTTCGTGTGGTACCTGATGTTCGTCGGCCTGCTCATGGGCATCTTTTCGTACTTCAACCTCGGTCGCGAAGAAGACCCGTCCTTCACCATCAAGACCATGGTGATCCAGACTCGCTGGCCTGGCGCTACCCAGGAGGAGACGCTGCTGCAGGTCACCGACCGGATCGAGAAGAAGCTCGAGGAGCTCGATTCGCTCGACTACACCAAGAGCTATACCCGGCCAGGTGAATCAACGGTGTTCGTCTACCTGCGCGACACCACCAAGGCAGACGACATACCGCAGATCTGGTACCAGGTACGCAAGAAGATCCAGGACATTCGCGGCGATTTCCCCGAGGGCTTGCAGGGCCCTGGCTTCAACGATGAATTCGGCGACGTATTCGGTTCCATCTACGCTTTCACCGCCGACGGGCTGAGCCTGCGTCAGTTGCGTGATTATGTGGAGCGGGTGCGGGCCGAGGTCCGTGAAGTGCCCAATATCGGCAAAATCGAAATGGTCGGTATCCAGGACGAAGTGCTCTACCTGAACTTCTCCACCCGCAAGCTCGCTGCCTTGGGTATCGACCAGCGTCAGGTGATGCAGGCTTTGCAGACGCAGAACAGCGTGACGCCAGCGGGCGTGATCGAGGCCGGGCCGGAGCGTATCTCCGTACGGACCAGCGGGCAGTTCGCCTCGGAAAAGGACCTTGAGAACGTCAACCTGCGCATCAACAACCGCTTCTACCGCCTGGCAGATGTTGCTCAGGTCGAGCGCGGCTATGCCGATCCGCCTGCGCCAATGTTCCGCTACAACGGCAAGACGGCCCTGGGCCTTGCCATCGGCATGCAGAAGGGCGGCAACATCCAGGAGTTTGGCAAGGCCCTGAAGCAGACCATGCAGCGCATTACCAACGAGCTTCCGGTAGGCGTCGATGTGCACACGGTGTCCAACCAGGCCACAGTGGTGGAGAAGGCCGTCGGTGGCTTCACTAGCGCGCTGTTCGAGGCGGTGATCATCGTATTGGCCGTCAGCTTCGTCAGCCTTGGCGTACGTGCAGGCCTGGTGGTGGCGTGCTCGATCCCGCTGGTGCTGGCCATGGTGTTCGTGTTCATGGAATACAGCGGCATCACCATGCAGCGTATCTCGCTGGGTGCGTTGATCATTGCGCTGGGGCTGCTGGTCGATGACGCCATGATCACGGTGGAGGTCATGGTCACACGCCTTGAGATGGGCGAGAGCAAGCAGGATGCCGCGACGTTCGCCTATACCTCCACGGCCTTTCCCATGCTCACCGGTACGCTGGTGACCGTGGCCGGTTTCGTGCCGATCGGCCTGAACGCCAGTTCGGCCGGCGAATACACCTTTACGCTGTTCGCAGTCATTGCCGTGGCGCTGTTGGTGTCGTGGGTGGTCGCCGTGTTCTTCGCCCCCGTGCTGGGTGTGCACATTCTCAACGCCCGGAAGGTGAAGTCCCATGATGACAAGCCGGGCAAGGTGGCCCGGGCGTTCGAACAGGGTTTGTTGTGGAGCATGCGCCACCGCTGGTTGACCATCATCGGCACCGTGGTGCTGTTCGCCCTGGCAGTGTTCTGCATGCGCTTCGTACAGAACCAGTTCTTCCCTGCATCGGACCGTCCGGAAATCCTGGTCGATCTGAACCTGCCACAGAATGCGTCGATCCAGGAAACCCGCAAGGTGGTCGACCAGCTGGAGGCAACGCTCAAGGACGATGAGAGCATCGACCACTGGAGCACCTACATCGGCCAGGGTGCGGTGCGCTTCTACCTGCCATTGGACCAGCAGTTGCAGAACCCCTACTACGCGCAGTTGGTCATCGTGAGCAAAGGCCTGGAGGAGCGCGGTGAACTCATCGCCCGCCTGCAGAAGCGCCTGCGCGAGGATTTTGTGGGTATCGGCTCGAACGTCCAGTCGCTGGAAATGGGGCCTCCGGTGGGGCGGCCGATCCAGTACCGGGTCAGCGGCAAGGACATCGACCAGGTGCGCAAGCATGCCATCGAGCTGGCGACGCTGCTGGACAAGAACCCCAACATCGGCGAAATGATCTACGACTGGAACGAGCCGGGCAAAGTGCTGCGCATCGATATCGCCCAGGACAAGGCCCGTCAGCTGGGGTTGTCGTCGGAAGACGTGGCCAATGTGATGAACAGCATCGTCACCGGCGTACCCGTCACCCAAGTCAACGACGATATCTATCTGATCGATGTGGTGGCCCGCGCCGTGGACAGCGAGCGGGGCTCCCCCGATACGCTGCAAAACCTGCAGATCCTAACGCCCAATGGCACCTCGATCCCGCTGCTGGCGTTTGCCACCGTGCGCTACGAACAGGAGCAGCCCCTGGTCTGGCGCCGCGATCGCAAGCCGACGATCACACTCAAGGCCTCGGTCAACGGCGATATCCAACCCACGGACCTGGTGGCCCAGCTCAAGCCGGATATCGACAAATTCGCTAGCCAGTTGCCCACCGGCTATGAGATTGCAACCGGCGGTACGGTGGAAGAGAGCGGCAAGGCCCAGGGGCCCATCGCTAAGGTGATCCCGCTGATGCTGTTCCTCATGGCCACGTTCCTGATGATCCAATTGCACAGTGTGAAGAAGCTGTTCCTGGTGATCAGCGTGGCGCCATTGGGGCTCATCGGCGTGGTGTTGGCGCTGGTGCCGACCGGCACGCCAATGGGCTTCGTGGCGATTCTGGGTATTTTGGCGCTGGCCGGCATCATCATTCGCAACTCGGTGATTCTGGTGACCCAAATCGATGAGTTCGAAGCCCAGGGATACTCGCCTTGGGACGCCGTGGTCGAGGCGACCAACCATCGTCGCCGGCCGATTCTGCTGACTGCTGCCGCCGCCAGCCTGGGCATGATCCCGATTGCCCGCGAGGTGTTCTGGGGCCCGATGGCCTACGCCATGATCGGCGGCATCATCGTGGCGACCTTGCTCACGCTGCTGTTCTTGCCGGCGCTGTATGTAGCGTCCTACAAGATTCGGGAGCCTCGTCAGGAAGGTTGAGGCGCGATACGCGTCGCTTGCCAGCTGGGCCGCAAAGCGGCCCCGATATTGCGCGCTACGAAGCTGAAACCCTGGGGCTGCTGCGCAGCCCATCGCGGCGCAAGGCCGCTCCCACACGGGGGGGCGCTGGACCCTAGATGCGGTGAAAGGCAGTTGCTTCCGCAATCGCACTACTTCAGCCATCCCACGATCAC
>NZ_JBICMI010000066.1:0-3404 GCF_043106155.1 Pseudomonas sp. FYR_7 | reverse complement strand
GTGGCGTCAATAAACAAAATTGACCTTCTGTTGACGCTGTCGGTCCTACTGAGCCCGACGAACGGTTGAAAAGCATGTGGTTTCTGGCCGCTGTCATCACTTAGACCCGCATGCTCTGTGCCATTGCGCTGTTTTAATGACGCAACGCATTTGCTGTTGATTGGCCCTTGGCTAAGGTAGAAATATCAATGTGACATTACCTTGGTGATTGTTTAGGATGGCCAATATAAGGTCAATAGTTTGGCAGAAATCTAACTTTATTTCGTCATAGACGGAATGTTGACGCAATCAAGCGTCAAGAGATCATCGACATAATTCCTGTTCAGGTGGCTGCGGATGCCGCTCTGGCACAGAAGTACCCCAGCGGGTCACACGGAGAGTCCAATGAGCAGCGTTGTAGCCATCGTCAAAAGTATTGTCGGCCAGGTTATTGCGGTATCCCCTGAAGGCATCAGGCGTGTGCTCATAGAAGGCGATCGACTTCTTGCTGGTGAGCAGGTCCTTACCGGTGCGGGTGGCGCGGTAACGCTGGAGTTGGCAGACGGCCGGTTGCTTGACCTTGGTCGTGATACCCAGTGGAGCGCAGACACGCCTGACAGCAGTACTGACTTGGGCCAGGCCGCTGCCCAGGCAGCGCCGTCGGTCGAGGAATTGCAACAAGCGATCGCTGCAGGCGCTGACCCGACCACCGATCTTGAAGCCACGGCTGCCGGTCCGACCGCTGCGGGTGGCGGTGCAGCAGGTGGCGGCCACAGTTTCGTCATGCTGGAGGAAACGGCCGGCAGCGTTGATCCCACGATTGGCTTCCCTACAGAAGGCCTTGGTTTTGCCGCAGCGGCCGCCCCCGTGGAGGTGGCTGGAACCACTGCTGACAATCGTGTCACCGCGCCGACAACCAGTACTACGGTTGCCACCACCCTTGTGGTCGGGGCCACGCCATCGATCAGCGAAGCGGGTGGCGTCATTGTCTATACCGCTACGGTTGGCCAGGCACCGAGCAGCGACCTTCTCATCACCCTGGCCAATGGCTCTGTGATCGTCATTCCGGCCGGGCAGACCACTGGCAGTGTCAACGTCGTGATCCCGCCGAATGACACGCCCTACATTGATGGTGGGCAAATTTCGACCACGGTCACCGGTACCAGCGGGGGGAGTGGCATTTCAGTAACTCCACCTCAAGGGCCGTTGGTTACTGAAATTACAGATACCATCGATGTCACCACTGCAACGTTGACCGCCACTCCCTCGGTCACCGAAGGCGGCGTGATCACGTACACCGTGACATTGACCAACCCGGCCCAGACTCCAGTAACTGTGACCCTGTCCAACGGCCAGGTCATCACTGTTGAGGCAGGCAAGACCCAGGGCAGCATCGACTTCCAGACCCCGGCGAACGACGTCTACAACAACGGTTCCACCGTTAGCGTGACCATCGACAGCGCCACGGGTGGTAATTTCGAACAGCTGACCCCGAACCCAGCGGCTGCCGTTACTACGATCAATGACTCGATCGACACCACCACTGCCACGCTGACGGCTTCGCCAAGCGTGACCGAAGGTGGCGTGATCACTTACACCGTCACGCTGACCAACCCGGCTCAGACTCCGGTTACCGTGACCCTGTCCAACGGCCAGGTCATCACCGTTGAAGCAGGCAAGACTCAAGGCAGCATCGACTTCCAAACCCCGGCTAACGACGTCTACAACAACGGCTCGACCGTTAGTGTGACCATCGACAGCGCCACGGGCGGCAACTTCGAGCAGCTAACGCCTAACCCGACGCCAGCTGTAACGACGATCAATGATTCGATCGACACGACCACTGCCACGCTGACGGCTTCGCCGAGCGTCACCGAAGGCGGTGTCATTACCTACACCGTTACCCTGACCAACCCGGCTCAGACTCCGGTCATCGTGACCCTGTCCAATGGTCAGGTCATCACCGTTGAAGCAGGCAAGACCCAGGGCAGCATCGATTTCCAGACCCCGGCCAACGACGTCTACAACAACGGTTCCACCGTTAGCGTGACCATCGACAGTGCCACGGGCGGCAACTTCGAACAGCTGACGCCAAACCCGACACCAGCAGTTACCACGATCAATGATTCGATCGACACCACCACTGCCACGCTGACGGCTTCGCCAAGCGTGACCGAAGGTGGCGTGATCACTTACACCGTCACGCTGACCAACCCGGCTCAAACCCCAGTTACCGTGACCCTGTCCAACGGCCAGGTCATCACTGTTGAAGCAGGCAAGACCCAGGGCAGCATCGACTTCCAAACCCCGGCGAACGACGTCTACAACAACGGTTCCACCGTTAGCGTGACCATCGACAGCGCCACGGGCGGCAACTTCGAGCAGCTGACGCCTAACCCGACGCCAGCTGTAACGACGATCAATGATTCGATCGACACCACTACCGCGACCCTGACCGCCTCGCCAAGCGTGACTGAAGGCGGCGTTATCACCTACACCGTGACCCTGACGAACCCGGCTCAGGCCCCGGTGACCGTGACCCTGTCCAACGGTCAGGTCATCACCGTTGAAGCAGGCAAGACCCAGGGCAGCATCGACTTCCAAACTCCGGTGAACGACGTCTATAACAACGGCTCGACCGTTAGTGTGACCATCGACAGCGCTACGGGCGGCAACTTCGAGCAGCTGACGCCGAACCCAGCGGCTGCGGTTACCACGATCAATGATTCAATCGACACTACAACCGCGACCCTGACCGCGAACCCTTCGGTTACTGAGGGCGGTGTCATCACCTACACCGTGACCCTGACCAACCCGGCTCAGACTCCGGTGACCGTGACCCTGTCCAACGGCCAGGTCATCACCGTTGAAGCAGGCAAGACTCAAGGCAGCATCGATTTCCAGACCCCGGCCAACGATGTCTACAACAACGGCTCGACCGTTAGTGTGACCATCGACAGCGCCACGGGCGGCAACTTCGAGCAGCTAACGCCTAACCCGACGCCAGCTGTAACGACGATCAATGATTCGATCGACACGACCACTGCCACGCTGACGGCTTCGCCGAGCGTCACCGAAGGCGGCGTCATCACCTACACCGTGACCTTGACCAACCCGGCTCAGACTCCGGTGACCGTGACCCTGTCCAATGGTCAGGTCATCACCGTTGAAGCAGGCAAGACCCAGGGCAGCATCGACTTCCAGACCCCGGCGAACGACGTTTACAACAACGGCTCGACCGTTAGCGTGACCATCGACAGCGCCGCGGGCGGTAACTTCGAACAGCTGACGCCTAACCCGACGCCAGCGGTTACCACGATCAATGATTCGATCGACACCACTACCGCGACCTTGACCGCGAGTCCTTCGGTCACCGAAGGCGGTGTCATCACTTACACCGTGACCCTGACCAATCCGGCTCAGAC
>NZ_JBICMI010000065.1:0-344 GCF_043106155.1 Pseudomonas sp. FYR_7 | reverse complement strand
GCGGTGAACTTGGTGTGCGGCTTGACCGAACCTGGCTTGACCAGAACCTGGCCACGCTCAACGTCGTCACGCTTGGTACCACGCAGCAGAACGCCGCAGTTCTCGCCAGCACGGCCTTCGTCCAGCAGCTTGCGGAACATCTCAACACCGGTGCAGGTGGTGGTGGTGGTGTCACGCAGACCAACGATTTCCAGTGGATCTTGAACGCGAACGATACCACGCTCGATACGACCGGTCACAACGGTACCACGACCCGAGATCGAGAATACGTCTTCGATCGGCATCAGGAACGGCTGATCAACGGCACGAACTGGCTCAGGGATGTAGGCATCCAGAGTTTCTAC
>NZ_JBICMI010000064.1:0-8947 GCF_043106155.1 Pseudomonas sp. FYR_7 | reverse complement strand
ATCAAGAGCAAGAGCAAGAGCAAGAGCAAGAGCAAAGCCCCCCTAAATCCTCCCCCCGGCTAAGCGTCTCTCAAGCGACTACCGCCCATTCGCTTGCTTGCGAGGATCCACCATGTCCACCGCTACCAGCCTTGCTCAGGTCCCACCGGCCACCACCCCGCACCCCCTGTACGAATTCACCGATTCGCCGCTGCTGCACCGCCAGCAGCAACAGGAATCCAATGCCCGCAGCTACCCCCGCCGTATCCCGCTGGCCCTCAAGCGCGCCCGTGGCATTTATGTCGAGGACGTCGAAGGCCGCCAGTTCATCGATTGCCTGGCCGGTGCCGGTACGCTGGCGCTGGGCCACAACCACCCCGTGGTAGTCGAAGCCATCCAGCGCGTGCTGGCCGATGAACTCCCCCTGCACACCCTGGACCTGACTACCCCAGTCAAGGACCGCTTCGTCCAGGACTTGTTCGCCGTGCTGCCCGAAGCACTGCGCCGTGAAGCCAAGGTGCAGTTCTGTGGCCCGACCGGTACCGATGCGGTGGAGGCCGCGCTGAAGCTGGTGCGCAGCGCCACCGGCCGCAGCACGGTCCTGACCTTCCAGGGCGCCTACCACGGCATGAGCCAAGGGGCACTGAGCCTGATGGGTAGCCTGGGTCCCAAGCAGCCCCTGGGCGCATTGTTGGGCAGCGGCGTGCAGTTCATGCCATACCCCTACGACTACCGCTGCCCGTTCGGCCTGGGCGGCGAAGCGGGGGTGAAGGCCAACCTGCACTACCTGGAAAACCTGCTGCTCGACCCCGAAAGCGGGGTGCCGCTGCCAGCCGCGGTGATTCTGGAAGTGGTGCAGGGCGAAGGCGGCGTGATACCCGCCGACATCGAGTGGCTCAAGGGCGTACGGCGCATCACCGAGCAGGCGGGTGTTGCGCTGATCGTCGATGAAATCCAGAGCGGTTTCGCCCGTACCGGACGCATGTTCGCCTTCGAACACGCCGGTATCGTGCCAGACGTCGTCACCCTGTCCAAGGCCATCGGTGGCAGCCTGCCCCTGGCCGTGGTGGTCTACCGCGACTGGCTCGACACCTGGAAGCCAGGCGCCCATGCCGGCACCTTCCGCGGCAACCAGATGGCCATGGCTGCAGGGTCTGCCGTGCTCGAATACCTGGTCGAGCACCGCCTGGCCGACCATGCCGAGGCCATGGGTCAGCGCCTGCGCGGGCATTTGCAGCGCCTGCAGGCAGATTATCCGCAGTTGGGGGATATCCGTGGTCGGGGGTTGATGCTGGGCGTGGAATTGGTCGATCCGCAAGGCATGGCAGACGCCCAGGGGCACCCGCCGGCCAACCGCGAACTGGCCCCGCGCGTACAGCGCGAGTGCCTCAAGCGAGGCCTGATCCTGGAACTCGGTGGCCGCCACGGGGCAGTGGTGCGTTTCCTGCCGCCCTTGATCATCAGCGACGAGCAGGTCGACGAGGTCGCTCAGCGCTTCGCCGCTGCCGTGGCCGCGGCGGTCTGAGTCCAGCGGGGGGCCGTGTGCCCCCGGCTACACGCCCCGTCAGTCCAGGGTTCTGCCAGCGCGCCAGTAGCCCATCAGGGTCAGCCATTGACGTGGCAACCCGCGCTCCTTGATCAAATGGCGACGGATGGCCATGACCGTGGCCGACTCGCCCGCCACCCAGGCGTGGAACACGCTGCAGGCGGTACTGGCCTGTTCCCACAGAATGCGCGTGTCAATATCGATATCCTCCAGCCTGGCCTCGGGCACTGCGTGCCCCTGGGGCAGTCGGGCCAGTTCACGCACGGCATGCAGCATGGCCTGGCCCTGCGCGCAGTTCAAAAGATCCCGTGGCAGCCAGTGCAGCTCAACGCCGCTGCCGTGACGCACCTCCAGGCAGTCGGCCTGCAAGGGCACTTCAATGAACGCCTGCACCGCCAGGTCCGGTTGCGTCACGGCCAGAGCTTCGAGGATGCCGGCAATCGCTGGCAGCGCCGTTTCATCCCCGACCAGCAACACGTTGCGTACCCCTTGCGGCGGCTTCCACTCGTACCCACCAGGGTCTCCCGCATGGGCCAGGTTCGGTGCCAGCATCTGCAGGCGATCCCCCGGCCGCGCCTCGGTAGCCCAGGCAGAGGCAGGGCCGTTGACACCGTGCAAGACGAAATCCACGTCCACCTCCAATGCCTCTGGGCGCAGCGCGCGCAAGGTGTAGGTACGCATCGGTGGGCGCTGTTCGGCAGCGAGCGCGCTGTGGGCGGCCTTCCAGTGCTGGTCGGCAGGCAGTTGCGCAAGGGAGCCATCGGGCGCGGGGAAGAACAGCTTCACCCGCTGGTCCGGTGCCAGGGTGGTCATCTGCGCCACGTCGGGGCCTGTGAACACCAGCCGGCTGAGCGAAGGTGTGAGGCTCAGGCGGCGGCTGAGCACCAGGTCGAACAGGCGGTAGGGCTGGGGTTGGCGCCTGGCGCCGCCAATCAGACGGCACAGGCCTTGCTGGAGGGTTTGGGTCATGCGGGCTGGGCTGGGCATGGGGCGTTCTCGTGCAGACGTCTTTGCTGAGAAACGAGCCGACGCCCAGGCAAATTAACCGCGCCTTACCAACCGCGACCGGAGTTCACCCAGAAGTTGACCGACAGCGAGGTGGACACCGACTCCACCTGGTGGAACCAGCCCTCGGGCAAGAACAGCAGGTCGCCGGCTTGCAGCACCACACGCAGGAACGGCACATCGCGGGCGGCTGGGAACCGCCGGTAGTCGGCGGCATCGGGGTTGAAGTCGCAGCCGTCCAGGCCACCCTTGGGGCTGGTCGACCAGGTGCCCAGCGCCGGACGGTAATGCGGGGCGGCAAGGATGAACGACTTCTGCCCCCAGACCTGGGCGAACAGGTTGTCGGTGTCATCCCGGTGCAAGGGTGTGAGCGTGCCCTTGGGCCCAATCCAGATGCGCGGCGCGATGTAGCGCGAACGCTCGAAGTAGTCGGGGAAGCGGATCAGCGCCAGGAGCTTTTCCGGGACGATGTTGTTGCCCATGTAGGCCGGGGTTTCACCCGGTTTGGCCGGCGTGTCCAGCGAGGCAATGAAGTCGGCCATGGAGGTGGCGCGAAAGTCGCGGTCGGTGGAGAAAGTTTTCTTCACGTAGTCGCCGTGGCGGGTGATGCCTTGCAGCTCGGCAAAGTGCGCGATGGACGCCTCACGCCCCATGCTGAACAGCGGCCAGTCGTGCAGGGCATCGCTCATCACCACCGGCATGCCCAGCGGCAGGTACTCCCGGGCAAAACGCTCGGCTGACAGCTGCGCCCGCGGCAGGCGGGGTACCTCACGCAGCACAGGCTGCGCTGCCGATACACGTTCGCTGATGCGTGCTGGCGTGGGGTAGCGTTGATTCATGGCCACCTTGCTGGCCGAAGTGCCTTGCCGCGCGCTGTTGATGATCTGCGGCAGCAGCGTGGCCAGGCCCATGTTGCCGGTGATCTTCAGCCGCGCACTGGCGAACAGTTCCTCGACATTGGCCGTGCCGCCCATGATCCCGAGAAAGTCGCGTTCGGCTACCTCGATGGTGACGTCCGGCGCGGCGTGGCGGCCAACACCGGTGCGGCTCTGCTCGCGTACCTCCGACCAGAAGGCCCGGTCATGGGCGAAGACGAACTGGTAGACGCCCTCGATGCCCACGCCATGGGCATTGGCGAACAGCCTGCTGAGAATGCTCTGAAGGTCCACGGTCAACCCCTGTCGATCTGTCGTTGTGCAGGGTTAACGAGCGATACGAGCACCGATTTAACCGGCGCCTTACCGGCATGCCTGGCGCCAGCGCCTAAGCTGTGCGGCTAATTTTCTCGCGTCTTCCTACGTCCCGTAGGGATAGCCGAGCCAACGCTCGATACCCAACTGTATGGAAGGTCGCAGATGAATGCCGATAAGTCCCTCAAGCTTGCCCGCCGTTTCATAGAGCTGCCAGTGGACAAGCGTCATCTGTTTCTGGATGGCCTGCGCGCCGAAGGCATCGACTTTTCCCAATTCCCCATCGCCGCCGACGTGCAGGTCCCGGACCGCGATGCACTGTCGTATGCCCAGCAGCGCATGTGGTTCCTCTGGCAGCTGGACCCGCGCAGCGGTGCCTACAACCTGCCCAGCGCTGTGCGCTTGAGCGGGCCTTTGAACGTGGCTGCGCTGGAGCAGGCCTTTGCTTGCCTGGTAGAGCGCCACCAGAGCTTGCGCACGGTGTTTGCCGAAGGCGCAGACGGCCAGGTCCGGCAGGTGGCTGCCAAACACCCGGTGCACGTTACCAAGCACAGCCTGGTTGAGCTGGACGCCGATGCCCAGGCGCGCCGTGTGCGCGAGCTGGCCGAACAAGAGGCGCTGCAACCCTTCGATCTGGCCGTGGGCCCCTTGATGCGCGTGAGCTTGCTGACGCTTGCGGCGCAGGAGCATGTGCTGCTGTTGACCCTGCACCACATCGTGTCCGATGGCTGGTCGATGAACGTGCTCATCGACGAGTTCGTCCAGGCCTACCAGGCCTTTGCCGCAGGCGTTGAACCCGCGCTGCCGGCCTTGCCTGTCCAGTACATGGACTACGCCCTGTGGCAACGCAAGTGGCTGGAGGCCGGTGAGCAGGCGCGGCAGTTGGACTACTGGCGCGAGCAGTTGGGCGATGAGCAGCCGTTGCTGGAGCTTGCCACCGATTTTCCACGCCCGGCGGTGGCCAGCCAGCGCGGCCAGCGTCACGAGCTGGTCATCGATCCCGCCCTGGCGGAACAACTGCGGGCCCTGGCGCGCCAGCACAACGTGACCTTGTTCATGGTGTTGCTGGCAGCATTCAATGTGCTGTTGTACCGCCACACCGGCCAGACCGATCTGCGCATCGGCGTGCCCGTGGCCAACCGCAATCGGGCCGAGGTCGAAGGCTTGATCGGTCTGTTCGTCAACACCCAGGTGCTGCGCACCACCCTGCAAGGCCAGCAGTCGGTCGCCAGCCTGCTGGGCGCCGTGAAACAGACCGCCGCCGGTGCCCAGGCGCACCAGGACCTGCCCTTCGAACAGTTGGTCGAGGCCCTGGACCTTGACCGCAGCCTGAGCCATAACCCGCTGTTCCAGGTGATGTACAACCACTTGCCGAACGTTGCCGATATCGAGGTGATGACGGTGGGCGAGGGGTTGGAACTGCGCCCTCTGGAGGCGAGCAGCCGCCCCACGCCCTTCGACCTGACCCTCACCACCTTCGAGCGCGGTGGCCACCTGCATGCCTCGCTGACCTACGCCAGCGAGCTGTTCGAGCCGGCCACCATCGCGCTTATGGCCGGGCACTGGCTGCAGCTGCTGCAGGCGATGAGCGAGGATGCCGACCAGCCACTGGACCAACTGCCTTTGCTCGACGCCCATCAGGCGGCGCTTTTGCACCAGCAGGCCGCAGGCCCGCAGGCACCGGCAGCGCCGTCGGCATTGGAGATGTTCGAGGCCCAGGTGCAGCGCGTTCCCCATGCCCTGGCGCTGACATTCGCTGGGCAACGCCTGAGCTACGCCGAGTTGGATGCCCGCGCCAACGCGCTGGCCCTGCAACTGGTCGAGCTGGGCGTCGGTGCTCAGGTGTGCGTCGGCCTGGCCGCCGGGCGCTCGTTGGAAATGGTGATCGGCCTGCTGGCCGTGTGGAAGGCCGGGGCGGCCTATGTACCGCTGGACCCGGCATTCCCCGCCCAGCGGCTGGCCTACATGATCGAGGACAGCCGGGTCGGCGTGCTACTGACCCAGCAGGTGCTGCAAGCCAGCCTGCCGCAGCTCGCCGGGGTGACGACCCTGTTGCTCGACCCCGCTCGCCCTGAAGTCAGTGCACGGGGCCCACAGCGGCCAATCGACGCGGCCGAGTTGGCCTACGTCATCTACACCTCCGGTTCCACCGGCACCGCCAAGGGCGTGGCCGTCAGCCACGCCGCCCTGGGCAACTACCTGCAAGGCATTTTCCAGACCCTGCCGCTGCAGGGCGCCAGCAGCATGGCGGTGGTCTCCACCCTGGCGGCGGACCTGGGGCATACCGTGCTGTTCGGCGCACTGTGCTCCGGGCGCTCGCTGCACATCATCGAGCAGGACGTGGCCCTCGACCCGCAGCGCTTCGGCGCCTACATACAGGACCATGGCATCGACGTGCTGAAAATCGTGCCGTCGCACCTGGAGGCGCTGCTGGGCGCTGACCAACCGCAACAGGTGCTGCCTGCCCGCTGCCTGGTGCTCGGTGGCGAGGCCTGTTCGCCTGCACTGATCGAACGCCTGCGCGCACTGGGCCGCTGCGACATCATCAACCACTACGGCCCGACCGAAACCACCGTCGGCGTACTGACCCAGAGCCTCAGCGCGGCAGACAGCCCCATCGTGCTGGGCCGGCCATTGCCCAACACCAGCACCCAGGTGCTCGATGCCGGCCTGCAACGCCAGGCGCCGGGCAGCCACGGCGAGTTGTACATCGGCGGCGCCGGCCTTGCCCGTGGATACCAGAACCGCCCGGGCATGACCGCCGAACGCTTCGTGCCCGATCCCTTCGGCGCACCGGGTGCGCGCCTGTATCGCACAGGCGACCGGGTGCGTCGTCTGCCCTCGGGCGAGCTGGCGTTCCTTGGCCGTGTCGACCGCCAGGTCAAGCTGCGCGGCTACCGCATCGACCTGGATGAAGTGCTGCTGGCCCTGCGTGCGGCGCCCCAGGTGCGCGACGCGGCCGTGCTGCTGGTGGGCGAAGCGGCCCATGCGCAACTGGTGGCCTATGTGGTCTATGCGGGCACTGACGCGCAGGCGCAACTGGAGGCCTGGCTGCAAGCGCGTCTGCCTGATTACATGCTGCCCAGCACCTACCAAGCCCTGGCCGTCATGCCCCTGACCGCCAACGGCAAGCTCGACACCCGCGCGCTGCCTCAGCCGACCCAGGCGCGTGCCGCCGCTGCCCACGTGCCGCCTGTGACCGAGCGAGAACACGCCCTGGCGGGCATCTGGGAACAGGTGCTCAAGGTGCCGGCAGTGGGGCTTGGCGACAACTTCTTCAGCCTGGGGGGCCACTCGTTGCTGGCCGTGCAGATCGTCTCGCGGGTACGCCGCCAACTGGGGCTCGACCTGCCGCTGCGGGCCATGTTCGACACGGCCAACCTGGGTGAACTGGCCCAGGCGCTGGAGCACTGCGAGCGCTACCGCGAACAGACGGCCGTTGCGGCACTGCCGCGCAGCGAGCGCCTGCCGGCGTCATTCGCCCAGCAGCGTCAATGGCTGTACTGGACCCTGCAGCCCCAGAGCACCGCCTACCACACCCCGCTGGCCGTGCGGCTGCAGGGCGAGCTTGATCGCCAGGCCTTGCAGCGGGCGATGGACACCTTGCTGGCACGGCACGAAGCCTTGCGCACCACGTTCGTCCAGGAGGATGGCCAGCTTTATCAGCAGGTGCAGCCGGCCGGGGCGGTGGACCCGCAATGGACGGCCTTGCCCGATGCCAGCCAACCCCAGCTGGAGCTTGCGGTGCGCGCCGAAATCACGCGCCTGTTCGACCTGCACCAGGGGCCCCTGATGCGGGTCAAGGTGATCGAGCGCGCAATGGACGAATGGGTACTGGTGCTGACGCTGCACCACATCACCTCCGACGGCTGGTCCATGAGCCTGTTGGTGCACGAGTTCGTCGAGCTCTACAGCGCCTTCAATGCCGGCCATACGTGCCCCCTGCAACCGCTGGCGGTGCAATACGCCGACTACGCCCACTGGCAGCGCCAGTGGCTGGCCCAAGGCGAGATGAAGCGCCAGCAGGCTTATTGGGTCGAACGCCTTGGGGGTGAACCGGTGGTGCTGTCGCTGCCGACCGATCACCCGCGCACGGCGCAGCTCAGCGACCGTGGCGGGCGCCTTGACCTGCACCTGCCGCAGGACCTGGAGCGTCAGGTACGCGAGCTGGCCCAGGCCCAGGGCGTCACCTTGTTCCAGCTGTTCCTGGGTAGCTTCGCCTTGCTGTTGCAACGCCACAGCGGCCAGCCAGACTTGCGCATCGGGGTGCCGGTGAACAACCGCAACAGCCAGGAGCTGGAGGCGGTGGTGGGCTTTTTCGTCAACACCCTGGTCATGCGTTTGTGTCCGCAACCTGAGCAGTCGTCAGGCCATTGGCTGCAGACGGTCAAGGAAGTGACGTTGTCGGCCCAGGCCAACCAGGACCTGCCGTTCGACCGCCTGGTGGAAGTGCTCAACCCCCAGCGCGCGCTGAATCACAACCCGCTGTTCCAAGTGATGTACAACCACCTGAGCACGGTCGGCGCCACTGCCACTGGCACCAGCCTGCCGGGTTTGCAGGCCCGCGAACTGCAGCTTGACGGTGGCGGCGCGCAGTTCGAGTTGTCCCTTGAGACCCTGGAAACGCCGCAGGGCATCTCCGTGGCCCTGGTGTACGCCGCCGACCTGTTCGAAGCCGCCACCATCGAGCGTATGGCCGCTCACTGGCAGACCCTGCTGCGCGGCATGGTGGCCTGCCCTGCACAGGCCATAGGCGAGCTGCCGATGCTCGCTGCCAGTGAACAGCACGGCCTGCGCACCTGGAACCAGACCGCGCAGCGTTACCCCGACGAATACTGTGTCCACCGCCTGATCGAGCAGCAGGCCCAGCGCAGCCCCGAGGCGAGCGCCGTGGCATTCGGCGCACGTCAACTCACCTATCGCCAGCTCAACAACGCCGCCAATGGCCTGGCCCTGCAGTTGATTGAGCGCGGCGTCGGCCCGGACGTGCTGGTAGGCATCGCCGCCGAGCGTTCGCTGGAGCTGGTCATCGGCCTGCTGGCCATCCTCAAGGCCGGTGGTGCCTACCTGCCGCTGGACCCGGACTACCCTGAGGAACGCCTGGCCTACATGATCGAGGACAGCCGCATGGCCTTGCTGCTGCATGCGCCAGGCCTGCGCCTGCCGGTGCCTGAAGGGCTGGCGACACTCGAACTGCCGGCCCCGCAGGCAGACCCGGCCCACGTAC
>NZ_JBICMI010000063.1:0-1161 GCF_043106155.1 Pseudomonas sp. FYR_7 | reverse complement strand
CTCTGTTCAAGCCCTGCTTCTTTCAACCGCTTGCAGTAGTCAGGGTATCGATAATGCCAGCCTTGATCTGAGTGCAAGAGCGGCCGGCTGTTAGCTGGTAGCCTATTGATTGCTGTCTCCAACATTTCGCCTACCAAGGTAAATCGGGGTCGGGAGTCGGTACGATAGGCAACGATCTCGCCGTTATAAAGATCCATGATCGGAGAAAGGTATAGCTTCTCACCTGCCACTTTGAACTCGGTAACATCCGTTACCCACTTTTGATTTGGCTGGTCTGCGCGGAAGTCGCGCTTAAGGATGTTGGGGGCGGCTTCGCCCATTAGCCCCCGATAAGATTTGTACTTCTTGGGGCGCACTGTACATTTCAGGTCCAGTTCGGCCATCAGACGGCGTACCTTCTTACTGTTAACCGATTGCCCTTCGCTACGCAGCGTAGAGGTGACTCGCCGATACCCGTAGCGGCCGCGGTGCCGGTGGCTGATGTCTTGTATCAACGTTTTGAGCGAGGCACACCGATCCCCAGCCTCGAGCACGCCGAGCTGGTAATAATAAGTGCTGCGCGACAAATGAGCTGCTTTGAGCAGCCAGGCAAGCGGGTAAAGCTTACGTAGCGCCGCGACTAGCCGGGTTTTTTCCTGGCTATCTTCTTCTTCGCCTTCTCCTCGTCTAGCTCCTCGAGCTTTTTTAGATAGGCGTTCTCCGCTTCGAGCTGGGCTAGCCTTGTCAGCAACTGCTCACGAGTGAGTTGCTCAGTAGGCGTGGATGAAACGTCTTCAGACTTGCGGGGTGCTTTAGGCATCGCGGTAATCACTGGCTTCTTACGGGGCGGTCGGGGTTGATGTCCGCCACTGTAATACTGTTCCTCCCAACTGCGAACCAGTGTGGAATTGCCGAGGTTGTAAAGCGCTGACGTGGCACGCAACGAAAGGTCTTCGCGCCATTTATGATGAAGAACAGCGAGCTTGAACTCGGCGCTGTAATGGCGGCCTGTTTTCTCCAGACTGGCCTGACCGTGCGTACGGTAGGCCGCGACCCAGCGACGAAGGAGCGTCGGATCCATTTGGAACTGTGCGGCAACATGGCGAAAGCCATACCCGCGATCAAGAAAGGCCTGAATGGCTGACAGCTTGAACTGCTTTGAATACCTGCGCATAAAAACCC
>NZ_JBICMI010000062.1:0-56743 GCF_043106155.1 Pseudomonas sp. FYR_7 | reverse complement strand
CTACCGCGCGCTTAGAAGCAACAGCAACAGCAACAGCAACAGCAACAGCAACAGCAACAGCAACAGCAACAGCAACAGCAACAGTAGCAGTAACAGCAACGGCAACGGCAACGGCAACGGCAACGGCAACGGCAACGGCATACCAATCAAATGTTTAGCCAGCCACAAAGTAAAGGTTGCCATTCACTACTTTAATCCCCCTCAAGCGGCATGTGAGTATCGAACGCATGACTCCCGCCCAGCCCAGCTCACCATCGTCCAACCGCCCTTCACCGTCGAAGCCCAGGACGCTGTGCGGCGAAAATCCGTTGGTGCATGTCATCCTCGCCTTTTGGGCACTGTGGCACTGCCGTCACGCGCGCCCGCCCGACACCTCGCTTACGCCTGCATGACCTCACCCGGCCTGCATTGGGCCGTTTGACCCAGCCGGGCCGCCTGCACAGGCAGGGGCCTGAGCGTTCGCGAGCGAATGATTATGCACTTTGCACCTGTGGAGCAGGCCAGCCAGTTTCTGGCCGCCAACCCCGAAATCGATCTGTTTGAACTGTTCATCCTCGACGCCAACGGCGTGCCTCGCGGCAAGCTGCTGCACCGTGATGAACTGCTGGCCGTGTACCAGACCGGCCGGCCATTACCCAGCACCATTCTCGGCCTGACCGTAAACGGCGACGACGTGGAAAACTCGGGCCTGGTCTGGGATGTCGGCGACATCGATTGCCGTGCCTACCCACTCGATGGCAGCCTGGTACGCCTGCCCTGGCGCCGGGTGCCGACCGCAGCGCTGCAAGTGAGCATGCACCCACACCAAGGCCTGCCGGCCAGCGTGGCCGACCCGCGTCATGTACTGTTGCGCACCGTCGAAGCCCTGAAGGCCGACGGGTACCACCCCGTGATGGCCTGCGAGCTGGAGTTCTACCTGCTCGACCAGCAGCGCGATGCCCATGGCCATCCGCAACCGGCGCTCGACCAGGACGGCGCACGCCCTCGCAGCACTCAGGTGTACGGGCTGCGAGAGCTGGAGCAGATCGAGCCGTTCCTGGCAGACCTGTATGCGGCCTGCAAGGCACAGGGCATACCGGCGCGTACGGCCATTTCGGAATACGCCCCAGGCCAGGTGGAGATTACCCTCGAACACGGTGATGCCGTGCAAGCGATGGACCAGGCAGTACGCTACAAGCGCCTGGTCAAAGGCATCGCCCACGCCCATGGCATGCAGGCCTGCTTCATGGCCAAGCCCTTCGGCCACTTGGCCGGTACCGGTATGCACATGCACCTGAGCCTGGCCGACAGCGCCGGCCGTAACCTGTTCGCCAGCGAAGATCCGGCCGGCACACCGCTGCTGCGTTACGCAGTGGCCGGCATGTTGCAGCACCTGCACGCGTCGCTGCTGCTGTTTTGCCCCAATGCCAACTCCTTCCGCCGCTTCCAGGCCAATAGCTACGCGCCCCTGTCGCCCACCTGGGGCGTGGACAACCGCACGGTCAGCCTGCGGGTGCCGGGCGGGCCGGCCAATAGCCGGCATGTTGAGCACCGTATCTGCGGGGCTGACGCCAACCCGTACCTGGCTGCCGCCGCCATGTTGGCCGCCAGTCACAGCGGCATACGTGATCAGCTCGACCCTGGCGCGCCGATTCAGGGCAATGGCTATGCCCAGGCGACCGAACACCTGCCAACTGACTGGCTCACCGCGCTGCAAGCCCTGGAGCAGTCGACCTGGGCCCGCGAAGCACTGGGCGATGCGTTTCTTGGCGTGTACCTGAAGGTCAAGCGCGCCGAATACCGGCAATTCATGGCCGAAGTCAGCGAACAGGACTGGCGCTGGTACCTGCACCAGGCCTGAGCCCCACACAGAACAAGGATTACCCATGAACGCAGCAGTGAACAAAGGCCCGGCGCAACGTGCGCCGTCCTACTACACCGCCACCCTCAACGACCTCACCACCTACCCCCAGCTCAAGGGCACCGTGCAGGTGGACGTGGCAATCATCGGCGCGGGCTTCACCGGCTTGGCAACGGCCGTGGAACTGGCCGAACGCGGCCTGAAAGTCGCAGTGCTCGAAGCCAACCGGGTGGGCTGGGGCGCCAGCGGGCGCAATGGTGGTCAAGTGACCGGCAGCCTGTCGGGTGACGAAGCCATGCGCGCACAGATGCGCAAGCGGCTGGGCAGCGACGTGGATGATTTCATCTGGCACCTGCGCTGGCGGGGCCACCAGATCATCGAGCAACGGGTGGCCCGCTATGGCATCGACTGCGACCTCAAGCACGGTCACCTGCACGCGGCCATGAAACCCTCGCACCTGGACGAGCTACGGGCTTTCGAGGCCCAGGCACAGCGCCATGGCATGGGTGATCAGGTCGAGCTGCTCGACCGCCAGGCGATGGCCGAACACCTGCAAAGCCCCCTGTACTTGGGCGCCCTGAAGAACCGGCGCAACCTGCACCTGCACCCGCTGAACCTGTGCCTGGGCGAAGCCCGCGCCGCCCACAGCCTGGGCGCGCTGATTTTCGAGCAGACCGAAGTGCTGGAAATCGTGCACGGCCCTCGCCCTGCCGTGGTGACGGCCCATGGGCGTGTGGACGCGCGCCAGGTGATGCTGGCAGGCGATGTCTATCACAAGCTGGAAAAGCGCCAGCTCAAGGGCAAGATATTCCCGGCCATGGGCGGCATCGTCACCACGGCGCCATTGGGCGAGCTGGCAGCGCAAATCAACCCGCAGGACCTTGCCGTCTACGATTGCCGATTCGTGCTGGACTACTACCGCCTGACGGCCGACAAGCGGCTGCTGTTCGGCGGCGGCGCCAACTATACAGGGCGCGACTCGCGGGACATCGAAGCTGAATTGCGCCCGTGCATCGAGCGTACCTTCCCTGCCTTGAAGGGCGTGCCCATCGCGTTCCAATGGAGCTGCGCCATGGGCATCGTGGTCAATCGCATACCCCAAGTGGGCAAGCTTTCGGACCATGTCTGGTACTGCCAGGGCTACTCCGGGCACGGCATCGCCACCAGCCACATCATGGGCGAAATCATGGCTCAAGCCATGACCGGCACCCTGGAGCAATTCGACACCTTCGCCCAATGCAAGCATGTGCGTGTGCCGATGGGAGACGTGTTGGGCAACCCGCTCCTGGCAGCGGGCATGTGGTACTACCAGATGCTGGAAAAACTGCGCTGAAGCAAGGACCGCCCGCCCTGCGAGGCCTCGTCAAAAGGGGCTGCAGGGCGGTGGCAGGCGGTGCGCGCCAGGTCAGGCGCTTTTCTTGAGGTTGAGCTTCTTGAGCTCTTCGTCGCGCAGTTCGCGACGCAGGATCTTGCCGACGTTGGTGGTCGGCAGGGTGTCGCGGAACTCGACCAGACGTGGCACCTTGTAGCCGGTGAGGTTGGCGCGCATGTGCTCCATCACCTGCTCTTTGGTCACCGTCATGCCAGGTTTGACCACGACGAAGACCTTGATCAGCTCCCCGGATTTTTCATCCGGAATGCCGATGGCCGCACACTGCGATACGCCAGGCACCGCCGCTAGCACGTCTTCGAGTTCATTGGGGTAGACATTGAAGCCGGACACCAGAATCATGTCCTTCTTGCGGTCGACGATACGCATGTAGCCGTCAGGCTGAATCAGGGCGATGTCGCCAGTCTTGAGCCAGCCTTCGCTGTCGAGAATTTCGGCGGTGGCCTCCTCGCGCTGCCAGTAGCCCTTCATCACCTGAGGGCCCTTGACGCACAGTTCGCCCACTTCGCCCAAGGGCAACTCGTTGCCGGCGTCGTCGACAATCTTGCACAGCGTGGACGGCACCGGAATACCAATGGTGCCTACCTGGTTGGCCTGCGCGGGGTTCACGGCGGCCACCGGGCTGGTTTCGGTCATGCCATAGCCTTCGCAGATGGCGCAGCCCGTCACCGCACGCCAGCGCTCGGCAACGCTCAGTTGCAGCGCCATGCCGCCGGACAGGGTGATCTTCAAGGCCGAGAAGTCCAGGGCGCGGAACGCATCGCTGTTGCAAAGCGCCACGAATAGCGTATTGAGGCCCACGAAACCTGTGAACTTCCACTTGCCCAGTTCCTTGACCATGGCGGACAGGTCGCGGGGGTTGCTGATCAGCACGTTGTGGTTGCCGATCAGCATCATGGCCATGCAATGGAAGGTGAAAGCGTAGATGTGGTACAGCGGCAGCGGGGTGATGAGGATCTCGCACCCTTCCTGCAGGTTCGAACCCATCAGCGCCCGGCACTGCAGCATGTTGGCTACCAGGTTGCGGTGGGTCAGCATGGCGCCCTTGGCCACACCGGTGGTGCCGCCGGTGTATTGCAACACGGCCACATCATTGGCTTGCGGGTTGGCCTCGGTCACCGGCTGGCCCTTGCCCAGGGCCAGGGCATCGTTGAAGCGCACGGCGCTGGGCAGGTGATAGGCCGGCACCATCTTCTTGACGTACTTGACCACGCTGTTGATCAGCAGCCGCTTGAGCGCAGGCAGCAGGTCTGCCACTTCGGTGACGATGACGTGCTTGACCTGGGTCTTGGGCACTACCTTCTCGGCCAGGTGCGCCATGTTCGCCAGGCACACCAGCGCTTTGGCGCCGGAGTCCTTGAACTGGTGCTCCATTTCCCGGGCGGTGTACAGCGGGTTGGTGTTGACCACGATCAGGCCGGCGCGCATGGCGCCAAATACCGCCACCGGGTACTGCAGCACGTTGGGCAGTTGCACCGCGATGCGATCACCGGGCTTTAGGTCGGTATGCTGTTGCAACCAGGCGGCAAAGGCACCGGAAAGGGTATACAACTCACCGTAGGTCAGGGTCTTGCCCAGGTTGCTGAAGGCCGGTTTGTCGGCAAAGCGCTGGCAGGATTGCTTGAGTACCGCCTGGATGTTGGGGAATTCGTCGGGATCGATCTGCGCCGCGATACCGGCCGGATACTTGTCCTTCCAAAAATGGTCGATCATGCAAGCCCACTCCTTCAGCAACAGCGAAGTTCGTTTCACGCGTCGAGGCGTTTATTATTGATATGAGATGACGGCCTGATGCAAACCAGATCATCTGAAAGCGGGCCGAGAGTAGCAGCTTTGCCGAGGGTCTACTAGAGCCCAAAGCGGGCTTGACAGTCACAAAGGTGACTCAATGAATACTTCGGGTCACGTTTAGAGTATTTGACTTAATGAGCCGGTTAGGCCACCGGGATGTGCCGTGCGCCAGGCCCTGGCACACGGCACATCTTCCTTGTCGCGGGCTATCGATTTAGCTGGCGTCACGCAGTTCGCGCCGCAGGATCTTGCCCACCGGCGTCATCGGCAGCGCCTCGCGTAGCACGATCTGCTTGGGCACTTTGTAGCCGGTAAGGTTGGCCTTGCAATAGGCCTTGAGCTCCTCGACATCCACCCCCCCTTCGCGCGGCACCACGAACAACTTCACCGCTTCGCCAGAACGCTCGTCTGGCACGCCGATGGCGGCACAGTTGGCGACTTTGGGATGGCCCATGACCACCTCTTCGACTTCGTTGGGGTACACGTTAAAGCCCGATACGATGATCATGTCTTTCTTACGGTCGACGATACGGGTAAAGCCGTCGGGGTCGATCACGGCAATGTCGCCGGTTTTGAACCAGCCTTCGGCGTCCAGTGCCTCGGCCGTGGCCTCGGGTTGCTGCCAGTAGCCCTTCATGACCTGCGGGCCCTTGATGCACAGCTCACCGGGTTCACCCAGGGCCAGCTCGTTGCCGTCGGCATCGATCACCTTGAAAGCCGTGCCCACCACCGGGATGCCCACCGTGCCCAGCCGCGCCAGCGTGCCGTAGGGGTTGGTGCTGGCCACGGGGGACGTTTCGGTCAGGCCGTACCCTTCGACGATGCGGCAACCCGTCAGCTGTTCCCAGCGCTCGGCCGTGGCCTTGACCAGGGCAGTGCCGCCGGAGTTGGTGACCTTCAATGCAGAGAAATCGAGCTGGCGGAACCCGGGGTGGTCCATCAGCGCGACGAACAGGGTGTTGAGGCCCAGCAACGCAGAAAACCGCCACTTGCCCAGCTCCTTGATGAAGCCTGGTATGTCCCGCGGGTTGGTGATCAGCACGTTGTGGTTGCCGGTGACCATCATGCACATGCAGTTCGCGGTGAAGGCATAGATGTGATAGAGGGGCAACGGCGCGATCATCACCTCTTCGCCGTCCTTGAGTAGCTTCTGCCCGTCCGGCCCATGCTGGGAGAAACAGGCCAGCACCTGCAGCATGTTTGCCACCAGGTTGCCGTGGGTGAGCATCGCGCCCTTGGCCAGCCCCGTCGTGCCGCCGGTGTACTGCAGCACGGCGATGTCACCCAGGCTCAAGGGCACAGGCGTGGGCACACCATCGCGGCCCTGGCGCAGTACCTGCTTGAACGACACGGCCTGGGGCAGCACATAGGCTGGCACCATCTTCTTGAGCTTGTCGACCGCGGTGTTGACCAGCCAGCCTTTGAGCGTAGGCAGCATGTCGCCCATCTTCGCCTCGATCAGGTACTCGATACCGGTATCGGGCAGGACCGTCTGCACACGCTTGCCGAACAGGTTCATGTACACCAGGGCCCGGGCGCCGCTGTCCTTGAACTGGTGGCGCATTTCGCGCTCGGTGTAAAGCGGGTTGGTGTTGACCACGATCAGCCCGGCGCGCATGGCGCCGAACACGGCGATGGGGTACTGGAGCACGTTGGGCATTTGCACCGCGATGCGGTCGCCCGGCTTGAGGTCGGTCTGTTGCTGCAGCCAGCAGGCGAAGGCGGCCGACAGACGATCGAGGTCGGCGTAGGTCAAGGTCACGCCCAAATTGCTGAAGGCCGGGCGATCGGCAAAGCGCTTGCAGGAGCGTTCGAACACCTCGACCACTGACGCGTAGGCCTGCATGTCCAGGGTGGAGGGCACGCCCGCCGGGCGCTTGTCATTCCAGAAGTCGGCTTGCATTTATTGTTGTTCCTCTGCCGGGACCTGCACTGCGTCCTGTAGTCCAAGTGCCTGCGCGCTGACTATGCACAGGCGTTGGTTCGACGTTAGCAGGTAAGCCAGGCACGGCCCAGTCATCAGCGCCTGCCATTAACATTGTGAATCTTATTTGTGCCCTTCCTGCAATTTGCTCGACTGTGGGTACACTGACGTGGGCGCAAAATGTGATCCGGGGCCCCCCGGCAAGCGTCTCACCCGTCTGGCCGACGCCCTGCGCGCGACCGGCATCCGACCTGTACTGCTTAAGGAAGCCCTGATGTCCCAGCTCAGCAACACGCCCTACGAAGCCCTAGAAGTCGGCCAGAAAGCCGAATACACGAAGTTGGTCGAGGAGCGCGACATCCAGCTGTTCGCCGCCATGTCCGGCGATCACAACCCGGTGCACCTGGACGCCGAGTTCGCGGCCAAGAGCATGTTCCGCGAGCGCATTGCCCATGGCATGTTCAGCGGCGCGTTGATCAGTGCGGCGGTGGCCTGCACGCTCCCAGGCCCTGGCACCATCTACCTGGGCCAGCAGATGAGCTTCCAGAAGCCGGTCAAGATCGGCGACACCCTGACGGTGCGCCTGGAAATCCTGGAAAAATTGCCCAAGTTCAAAGTGCGTATCGCCACCAACGTGTACAACCAGAACGACGAACTGGTCGTGGCAGGTGAAGCCGAGATCCTGGCACCGCGCAAGCAGCAGACCGTGGAACTGGTTTCCCCGCCGAACTTCGTGGCCAGCTGAGCACCGTCGTGCCCTCACGGCCGCCTGTGCACTGCACCCGGCTTTCAGCCCCGGAACAGCGGTTGCTCGACCACTTCTATCGCCAACAGGGTTCGCGCATGCGCGCCCCTGCGCAGGGCAAGCTCTGGGTGGCCAGGTCGCCGGGCATCATTGCTGGGTTGTCTCTGAGCGAGGTGGAGAGTGGTCAGTGGCTGACGGGGCTGTTCGTGGCGCCTGATCGGCGCTCGGAAGGCGTGGGTATGCAGTTGGTCGCAAAGGCTCTGGAGAACGCCTGTGGCAGTACGTGGTTGTTCTGCCATCCAACGCTTGCCAACTACTATGCACGCCAGGGGTTTGCGCCGGCTGGTGAGCTACCCCAGTCGCTGCGTGACAAGCTCCAGCGCTATCAGCGCAGCAAGGCCCTGATAGCGCTGGAGCGCACTGCTTATCCGGGGCAGTTCAGCGCGGGGTAGGTTCAACCCCCGCCGCGTCGTCAGTACTGGGGCGCTCCTGGCCCAGCACCTTGGGCTTTTCGTCGTCGCGGGTGCCATCGAAGTCTTTTTCGCCTGGGTCCTTGCCCTCGGCCGACATGTGTTCAATCACCGCATTCATCTCCGCGCCCAGCAACAGCACGGCAGCCGAGATGTAGAAGTACAGCAGCAGCACGATGATTGCCCCGATGCTGCCATACATGGCGTTGTAGTCTGCAAACGTCTTCACGTAATAGGCAAAGCCCAGCGACGCGATGATCCACACTACGACCGCCAGCACCGAGCCCGGGGTAATGAAGCGGAATTTCTGCTCCACATCAGGCATGACGTAGTAAATAACCGCGACCGCGACCATCAGCAGAATCACGATCACCGGCCAGCGAAGAATGGTCCACAGGGTGACGATGAACTCTTCCATGCCGATCTGCGCCGCGATCCACTCCATGACCTGCGGGCCCAGCACCATCAGCGCCGCGGCCGCCAGCAGCATGCCTGCCAACCCAATGGTGTACAGCACCGACAGCGGGATACGCTTCCAGACCGGGCGACCTTCCGGCACGTCGTAGGCCGCGTTCATGGCGCTCATCATCAACCGCACACCGGCTGAAGCCGTCCACAGGGCAATGACGATACCCACCGACAGCAGGCCACCTTTGGACTGCTGGAGTTGGTCGATGACAGGGTTGACCTGCTCAAGGGCCTGGGGCGGCAAGACCAGCTCCGACTGCAAACGCAGCCAGGAGAAGAAGTCCGGCAGGTGCAGGAAACCGATCAGGGCAATGAGAAACAACAGGAAGGGGAACAACGAGAAAAGGGCCTGGTAGGCCAATGCCGAAGCATAGGTGGACATTTCGTCATCGAGGAATTCGTTGACGGTGCGCACCAGTACGCGGTGCAAGGGTAAGCCCTGCAAGGCGGAAAAAATCATAGCGTCTCCTTTCGCCGCTTGATCGATCGGACGTTCAGTCTAATGGACCCTGCGCTTGGGGTGCTGCTCCCGGTAATCATGCAACGGCTTTAAATAATTCTGCCTGTTACCGCCCCCTGCATCGAAACGCAGAGGACGGCTCGGCAGGCGTGAGTCATTACTTGGTCAGGTCGTCGACCTTGTTTTTCACGTCGCCTTTGACCTGTTGGCCTTCGCCCTTGATTTCCTGGGCCTTGCCTTCGCCTTTGAGTTTTTCGTTGTCAGTGAGGTTGCCAACACCTTGCTTGATGTTGCCCATTGCCTCGTTGGCCATACCTTTAATTTTGTCTCCAGTACCGCTCATGGCAAAACTCCTGTGAGGTAGCACGCGTATCGTGCCGACAGAAGGTTGACCCAGCCGCTTGCACAGGAGTTTCAAGAAATTTGCGTCAACAAGCCAAACGGTTACAAACGGTCGAAATACAGTCCCGTAAGGCTCCGTTGCGAGCCTCAAACCTTGCCCGGCAAGGTGCCACCCCTCACAATGCGGCCTTTGAAGGCTTCGACCCGCAGGAACCTGCATGAAACTCGACAAACCCGCTGCCATCGCCCGCCGCAACAGCACACTGGCGCGCCCGGTACTGACCAGTGCCAACACGCTGTTCGCCACCCTAGACTCCAAGCGCAATTTGTGGTGGTTCGAGGTCCCGGTGGCCTTGCTTCGCAAGGGCCAGCCCGATTGGGTCAACCTGCTGTTGCACACCCCGCTGACCGATGAGCTCCAGCACCTGAAGGTGCCGGTCAACTTCCTGCGGGCTCACCAAGAGCAGATGGAAGTGCGCAACCCTGGCAAGCGTCGCTCCACCATCAGCCTGGCCCTTAGCGCTGACCGCGACTCGCTGCTGCGCGACACTCGCCCCGGTGGTGATCAGCTGGACTTCAACACCTTCGTGCAGGGCTGATCAGGCTTTCTCGATCCGGTCGTCATGGATGACGATGCGGCCTTGCTTGAACAGCCCGCCGATGGCCTTCTTGAAATTGCCCTTGCTGACATTGAACAGCTTGCTGATCAATGCAGGGTCGCTCTTGTCGGAAACCGGCAGCACCCCACCCTCGGCCTCCAGGCGCGTCATGATCTGCTCCTGCAAGCTGTCGGACAGCGCAGCGCCCACTGGCTGCAGGCTGAGCGACACTTTGCCGTCAGCCCGCACTTCCTTGATGTAACCCTGCTCGTGCATGCCTGAGCGCAGGAACTTGAACACCTCGTTCTTGTGGATCAAGCCCCAGTGACGGTTGTTGATGATGGCCTTGAAACCCATCGGCGTTTCGCCGGCCACCAGCAGTTCCACCGGCTGCCCAGGCTTGTAGTCGGCAGGCGTGGTGTCGAGGTAGCGGTCCAGGCGCGAGGTGGCGGTGATGCGGCGGGTGCGCTTGTCCAGGTACACGTGCACCACGCAGTAGTCACCGATCTTCAGCGGCCGTGCCTCTTCGGAATACGGCATCAGCAGGTCCTTGGGCAGACCCCAGTCCAGGAAGATGCCCGCACCATTGATGTCCTTGACCTTGAGGCTGGCGAACTCGCCCACCTGCACCTTGGGCTTCTCGGTGGTGGCGATCAGCTGGTCTTCGCTGTCGAGGTAGATGAACACGTTCAGCCAGTCATCGACTTCAGTCTCGGCACCCTTGGGAATGTAACGGGACGGCAGCAGGATTTCCCCGTCGGCACCGCCGTCCAGGTACAGGCCGAAGTCCACGTGCTTAACAATTTGCAAACTGTTGTAACGCCCAAGCAGAGCCATTTTCGAACATCCTCAAGTCAAGGCGGCTATTTTCCGGATAGACCCGCCCTGGTGTCAAAGCCTGCGGTCGGTTCATCGCCATCCAGGCCTCCACGCGCCATCCGGTGGAACCGCAGGTGTTGTGCTGCGTCTACCCATTGGCTGCCACTGCAAGGACCCGCACATGCCTGCACGCCTGCTCAAAGTCCTGTCGATCTGCCTGGGTTTCGCCCTGCTGCTGGGTGCTTGCAGCCGCATCGACCTGGCCTATCGCAACCTCGATCGCCTGGTGCCCTGGTCGCTTGGCGACTACCTGGACATGAACCGTGAGCAGAAAACCCTGCTCGATGATCGCCTCCGGCAGCACCTGGCATGGCATTGCCAGACGCAACTGCCCGGCTACCTCGACTGGCTGGACCGCCTGCGCACCATGGTGGCCGATAACCAGGTCACCGACCAGGCGCTGCAGCAGCGCACCGAGGAGGCCCGCGAGGCAATTGGCCGGGTCGCGGCCGAAATCACGCCGTCGGCCACCGAGTTGCTGCAAGGCATGAGCGATGCGCAGGTGGCCGAGATGCGCGATGCATTTCGTGACGATATTGCCCAGCGGCGCAAGGAATATGTCGACACCCCCCTGCCCCGCCAGATCAGCAAGCGCGCCGAGCGCATGGAAAAGCGCCTCAAGCCCTGGTTCGGCGAGCTGACCGAGGTCCAGAAGCAACGGGTCGGCGCCTGGTCCCGCGCCTTGGGTGACCAGAACAGCGAATGGATACGCAATAGGGCCCATTGGCAGCAACAACTGCTGCTGGCGGTGGAACAACGCCACGAGCCAGGCTTCCCGGAACGGGTCGCGACCTTGCTGCAAAACAAGGAAAGCCTGTGGACAGCCGACTATCGCCAAGCCTTCCAGAACACCGAACGGCAAGCCCGCAGTCTGGTGGTGGACCTGGTGCAGCAGAGCACCCCCGCTCAACGCCAGGTGCTGCTGGAGCGGCTGACCAAGGTGCGCAGCGACTTCAGCGCCTTGAAGTGCCTGCGCGGGGCCTGAACAGACCACGCCAGGGCACTGGCTGAACTTCATTGGGCAAGAAAGCGCAAGAATCCACCGGCCTGCTGACGTACACTCGCGCCCCTGCCAAGCCCCTGGAGACTTTCGTGAGCCCCACCGCCCTAGCCCGCCTGCTAACCCTTGCTGCCGTATGGGGCGCGAGCTTTCTGTTCATGCGCATCATTGCCCCTGTACTGGGCACCGTGCCGACGGCCTTCTTCCGTGTCTCCATCGCCTGCCTGGGCTTGATCGCACTGCTCGGCGCTGCGCGCATACGCTGGGATTTCCAAGGGAAACTAGGCGCCTGCCTGGTGCTGGGCATGATCAACTCGGGCATTCCGGCCACCTTTTATTCTGTGGCAGCCCAGGTGCTGCCAGCCGGTTATTCGGCCATCTTCAATGCCACGACGCCCTTGATGGGCGTGCTGATCGGCGTGTTGTTCTTCAAGGAACCCATGACATTGGCCAAGTTGTGCGGCATTTTCCTGGGCCTGTTCGGCGTGGGCATCCTGAGCGGTGCGGGGCCTGTAGCCCTTGATGCAGCCCTGTTGCAAGGCGCCCTGGCGTGCCTGGCGGCCACGACCTGCTATGGCTTTGCCGGCTACCTGGCCCGCCGCTGGGTGAGCGGCCTGGACAGCCGCCTGTCGGCCCTAGGCAGCATGCTCGGCGCGACCCTGCTGCTTACCCCGTTGTTCGCTTGGAGCGCCCTAACCCAGCCACCTGCCAGCTGGGGCGGCTGGCAGGTCTGGGGCTCGCTGGTGGGGCTTGGCCTGTTGTGCACGGCGTTCGCCTACATCCTGTACTTCCGCCTGCTGGCCGAAATCGGCCCGGTCAAGGCCAGTACGGTGACCTTCATGATCCCCGTGTTCGGGGTGCTGTGGGGGGCCTGGCTGCTGAATGAGCCGTTGTCGATGGCCCACCTGTACGGCGGCCTGCTGATCGGCGTGGCCCTGTGGCTGGTGCTGCGCCCGGCACGGCGCCGAGGCGCTGCATGAACGGCGTCTACAAGAAAGTGCTGTTCCCGCTGCAGCAGGATGCCAATGGCTATCCGCCGGCATCGGTGGAAGGGCTATGGGCCAGGGCCGTCGACGACGGTTACGTGATCGACAACATCCCGTTCCATGTCTACGGCATCGCCCCAGGTGACGTGATCTGCACCCATGAGCAGGCAGGCCAACACTGGTTTGCCCAGTTGCTGCGCAGCAGTGGCAGCTCGGTGTTCCGGGTTCGGGTCAAGCCGCCTGAGACACTGCAGCAGGTGAGCGAAGCCTTGGTGGAGTTTGGGTGCACCTGTGAAAGCGAACCTGCGGTGAAGATGCTGGCGGTCGCCGTCCCACCGGCACGAACGCTCGACACCCTGCTGTATTACCTGATCACCCAGCGTGAAGGGGGTTTCCTGGACTTCGAGGAAGGGGTGCTGCGCCACTGCGTCGCCCAAGAATTTCGCCAGGGGTAAAGGGCAACTGCCTTGCAGCCGCCCTCCCTCTCGAGGGCGCCGTCAGAACAACCAGCGGTACAGCAAATAGGCTACGACCACGGCCAGTATCGGTCGCAACACGCGGTAGGCCTTGGGGTTGGCACGTTTGAACTGCTTGACGCGCATGCTCAGCTTGTTGCTGAACCGCTTGCTCCAGGCGTAGGCCTGGTTGATCCCGCCCACGCGTTCATCGTCTGTATTCTGCGGTGCAGTGGCGCGGCCCAGAAATGCGCTGACCTTGCGGTTGACGCGGGTCATGAACGGGTTGTTCAGGGGACGCTCCACGTCGCAGAACAGAATCACCCGGGTCACGTCGGTCTCGTTCTTGACCCAGTGCACGTAGGTCTCGTCGAACATCACGTCCTGACCGTCGCGCCAGGCATAGGGTTGGCCGTCCACATAAATGCGGCAGGCATCGGAGTTGGGCGTGGAGAGACCCAAGTGATAGCGCAGGGAACCTGCAAACGGATCACGGTGCGGGTTCAGGTGGCTGCCGCCGGGCAGCAGGGCGAACATCGCCCCTTTGACGTTGGGGATGCTGCTGACCAGCTCGACGGTTCGCGGGCACAGGGCTTCAGCAGACGGCAGGGGTTTGTCGTACCACTTCAGGTAGAAGCGCTTCCAGCCTTTCTTGAAGAACGAACCGAAACCGGCGTCGTTGTCCTTTTCGGCTGCGCGGATATAACCCTCGTCGAACAGGCGCATGGCCTCCTCGCGGATTTCCTGCCAGTTGTCCTTGAGCACGTCCAGCTCCGGGAAGCGTTGACGGTCCAGGTACGGCTTGGACGGCACGCCCGAAAACAGGTACATCAACGCATTGTAGGGGGCGAACAGCGCCGAATGGTTGACGAACTGGCGCAACACCGGCAGGCGGGCCTTGCCGCGCAGGTGGACGAACAGCACGCTGCCGAAGAACACCAGCAGCACACCTGCCTTGGCGAGGAAGGAAACGGTCATGCAACACTCCTAGGGCGGGACACAGGCCAGCGCTGCCTGTTCCGGGGGAAAATCATCCGGGCATCATAAACCTATCGCGCCCAGGCACAAACCACCTGGGCGCAACGATACGGATGAAGATTGTGCAATCAAGCCCGTTACCAGGTATTGCTTCGGATCACCGCCTAGGCAGGTTACTGCTGGGTTTCCTGCTCGCTGAACAGGTCGCTGAACAGCATGCTGGACAAGTAACGCTCGCCTGAGTCAGGCAGAATCACCACGAGGGTCTTGCCCTGCATTTCCGGCTTTTCTGCAAGGCGCACGGCAGCGGCCATCGCGGCACCGCAGGAAATGCCACACAGGATGCCTTCTTCCTGCATCAGACGGATAGCCATGGCCTTGGCTTCGTCGTCGCCCACCGTCATGACCTGGTCGACGATCGACAGGTCGAGGTTCTTCGGCACGAAGCCCGCGCCGATGCCTTGGATCTTGTGCGGCGTGGGCGTCAGCGCCTCGCCTGCCAGGGTCTGGGTGATCAGCGGCGAGGAAATGGGCTCGACCGCCACCGAGGTGATCGCCTTGCCCTGGGTGTGCTTGATATAGCGCGAGATACCGGTGATGGTGCCGCCAGTGCCGACACCGGCAACCACCACATCCACGGCGCCATCGGTATCGTTCCAGATCTCCGGGCCTGTGGTCTTTTCGTGGATGGCCGGGTTGGCAGGGTTTTCGAACTGCCCAGGCATGAAGTACTGCTCGGGGTTGGAGGCGACGATTTCGTTGGCTTTCTCGATGGCGCCCTTCATGCCCTTGGCAGGTTCGGTGAGCACCAGTTCGGCGCCAAGGGCCTTGAGCACCTTACGCCGCTCCAGGCTCATGGAGGCCGGCATGGTCAGCATGAGCTTGTAGCCCCGGGCGGCAGCGACGAAGGCAAGGCCAATACCGGTGTTGCCCGAGGTGGGTTCGACGATGGTCATGCCGGGCTTGAGCTTGCCGCTGCTCTCGGCGTCCCAGACCATGTTCGCGCCGATGCGGCATTTGACCGAATACCCTGGGTTGCGCCCTTCGATCTTGGCCAGGATGGTCACGCCGCGTGGCGCGAGGCGGTTGATCTGCACCAGGGGCGTGTTGCCGATGGAGTGGGCGTTGTCTGCGTATATACGGCTCATGGCAGGGTCCTTGGCATGATGAAGACACGGAAAGACCCCAAGGGTAAGCCCCGGCCTCAAGGCCCGTAAAGCCTCTTCGAACTCCGGTGCAGACCCTGCGGTCAACCACACACCTTGCCCTGGAGAACTGCCATGAGAGCCCGCTATCGCTGGCCGCTGATCGCCCTCGGCAGCCTCATCGTGCTGCTGGTGGCCTTGCAGCTTGCCCTGCCCTATCTTGTGCGCAACTACCTCAATGAAAAACTGGCCGACATGGGCGACTACCGGGGGCAGGTCAGCGATGTGGATCTGGCCTGGTGGCGCGGTGCCTACACCGTTAACGGGCTGAAGATCGTCAAGACCACGGGCAAGGTGCCGGTGCCTTTTCTCAACGCCCCGGTAATCGACATCTCGGTCAGCTGGCATTCGCTTTGGTATGACCGCGCCGTGGTGGCCGAAGTGGCCTTCCTACGCCCGGAGCTGAACTTCGTCGATGGCGGCGACAAGCAGAACTCCCAGACCGGCCAGGGCACTGACTGGCGTCAGCAACTGGACAAGCTGCTGCCCATCACGCTCAACGAGGTGGTGATCGATGACGGGGTGCTGACCTTCCGCAACTTCAGCTCCAAGCCCCCGGTCACGCTCAAGGCGACGCAGTTGCAGGCCAGCATTCGCAACCTCACCAACATCCGCGACGAAGCCGGCCGGCGCGACGCCAGTTTCGAAGCCCGTGCCCTGGTCGCAGGCGATGCCAAGGTCGAGAGCCGTGCCACCTTCGATCCGTTCAGCGATTTCGACGACTTCGAGTTCCGCCTGCGTGCCACCGGCATCGAGCTGCGACGACTCAACGACTTTGCCAGCGCCTATGGCAAGTTCGACTTCAAGGCTGGCCATGGCGATGTGGTCATCGAGGCCGAGGCCACCAATGGCCGCCTGAACGGCTACATCAAGCCCCTGCTGCGCGACGTCGAGGTATTCGATTGGCAACAGGACGTAAAGGACAAGGACAAGGGCCTGTTCCGCTCGGTCTGGGAGGCGCTGGTGGGGGCCACCGAAACCGTGCTCAAGAACCAGCCGAAAAACCAGTTCGCCACGCGCGTTGAGCTCAGTGGCAGCGTGCGCAGGCAGAACATCAGTGCGTTCGAGGCCTTCCTGCAGATCCTGCGCAATGGATTCGTGCAGGCGTTCAGTGCGCGCTATGAACGCAGCGCGCCGGATTCCGACTAAGGCGCAGTGACGAGACATTCGGGGACTGAATACGCGGTCTGCGTTTTCAGTCGTCGTACCCCCGCGGTATAGTCGGGCCCACCATCACACCCTGTGTTGGCCACCTGAGCGCCAGCCTGCCGCCCACACCAAGGGCGGCTGACAGGCTGGCTGCACATCGGCCCGCAAGCCCAAGCAGAGGAAAGACCCCATGAAGTTCGAAGGCACGGGTGACTATGTCGCCACGGACGACCTGAAACTGGCCGTCAATGCGGCCATCACCCTCGAGCGCCCGCTGTTGGTCAAGGGTGAGCCTGGTACCGGCAAGACCATGCTGGCCGAGCAGTTGGCAGCTTCGTTCGGGGCGCGCCTGATTACCTGGCACATCAAGTCCACAACCAAGGCCCACCAGGGCTTGTACGAATACGATGCCGTCAGCCGCCTGCGCGACTCCCAGCTGGGTGTGGACAAGGTCCACGACGTACGCAACTACCTGAAGAAAGGCAAGCTGTGGGAGGCCTTCGAGGCCCAGGAGCGGGTGATCCTGCTGATCGACGAGATCGACAAGGCCGATATCGAATTCCCCAACGACCTGTTGCAGGAACTCGACAAGATGGAGTTCTACGTCTATGAAATCGACGAGACCATCAAGGCCAGGCAGCGCCCGATCATCATCATCACGTCCAATAACGAAAAGGAGCTGCCGGACGCTTTCCTGCGCCGTTGCTTCTTCCACTACATCGCCTTCCCCGACCGGGCCACGCTGCAACGCATCGTGGATGTGCACTACCCCAACATCAGCCAGTCGCTGGTCAGCGAGGCGCTGGACGTGTTCTTCGACGTACGCAAGGTACCGGGCCTGAAGAAAAAGCCTTCAACGTCCGAGCTGGTCGACTGGCTGAAGCTGCTGATGGCCGACAATATTGGCGAAGCGGTACTGCGCGAGCGCGACCCGACCAAGGCCATCCCTCCGCTGGCCGGGGCGCTGGTGAAAAATGAGCAGGATGTGCAGCTGCTCGAGCGCCTGGCCTTCATGAGCCGGCGCGGCAACCGCTGAGGGAGCCGGGGCCATGTTGCTCAACCTGTTCAACGAAATGCGCGCGGCGAAGGTGCCGGTGTCGGTGCGCGAACTGCTCGACCTGCACCATGCCTTGCAACGGCATGTGGTGTTCGCCGACATGGACGAATTCTACTACCTGGCCCGCGCCATCCTGGTGAAGGACGAACGCCATTTCGACAAGTTCGACCGGGCCTTCGCCGCTTACTTCAACGGTCTGGAGAACCTGGATCGACACATCGAGGCGTTGATCCCTGAGGACTGGCTGCGCAAGGAATTCGAGCGCTCGTTGACCCCTGAGGAGCGCGCGCAGATCCAGTCACTGGGTGGGCTGGACAAGCTGATCGAGGCGTTCAAGCAGCGCCTGCAGGAGCAAAAGGAGCGCCACGCAGGCGGCAACAAGTGGATTGGCACCGGTGGCACCAGCCCGTTCGGCTCGGGTGGGTACAACCCCGAAGGTATCCGCGTGGGCGATGCTGGCGAGCGCCAGGGCAAGGCGGTGAAGGTCTGGGACCAGCGCGAGTACAAGAACCTGGACGATCAGGTGGAGCTGGGTACGCGCAACATCAAGCTGGCCCTGCGGCGCCTGCGCAAGTTCGCCCGCCAAGGCGCTGCCGAAGAGCTGGACATCGATGGCACTATCGACCATACCGCACGCGATGCGGGCCTGCTGAACATCCAGATGCGCCCGGAGCGGCGCAACACGGTGAAATTGCTCCTGCTGTTCGACATCGGTGGCTCGATGGATGCCCATGTCAGGGTCTGCGAGGAGCTGTTCTCGGCCTGCAAGACCGAGTTCAAGCACATGGAGTACTACTACTTTCACAACTGCGTGTATGAGACGGTCTGGAAGAACAACTTGCGGCGCACGTCGGAGCGTTATTCCACGTTCGACCTGCTGCACAAGTACGGCGAGGACTACAAGGTCGTGTTCGTCGGGGACGCAGCCATGGCCCCTTACGAAATCACCCAGCCGGGCGGCAGCGTGGAGCATTGGAACGAGGAAGCCGGGTATGTCTGGATGCAGCGCATCATGGCCAAGTTCCGCAAGGTCATCTGGATCAACCCATACCCCCGCCAGGCCTGGGGCTACACCGCTTCTACCCAGCTGGTGCGTGAACTGATCGAGGACCGGATGTATCCACTGACCTTGCAGGGGTTGGAGGATGGGATGCGGTATCTGTCGAAGTAAAGCCGCAAAGTCACGCCCCTTGTAAGAGCGGCCTCGCCGGGGCGCCGGACCGGCCGCGATGGGCCGCGCAGCGGCCCCAGGATTTCAGCTTCGCAGTCCAGATCGCTGAGGCCGGTCCGGCGCCCCGGGAAGGCCGCTCAACAACACGTGCCAGCGTTCCAGATACGCCTGCTGCTCCCGCCATGCCTGCTCCTGCATTACCGGCCGCAATCGCACCTTCGCCCCTGGCATGCACTGTGCCAGTTGTGCCAGTGCCAGGGGCGTCAGCGCCCCCAGGCGGGGATAACCGCCGATGGTCTGGCGATCATTGAGCAACACGATCGGCTGCCCATCGGGCGGGACCTGGACGGCGCCAAGGGGAATGCCTTCGGAGATCATGGCCGGGCCTTGATAAACCAGAGGCGGGCCAAGCAGGCGGATGCCCATGCGGTCGGCACGGGTGTCCAGCGTCCAGTCGCAGTTGAAGGCATCGAACAGACTAAGGCCAGCAAAGTCGCCGATCTGCGCGCCAATCACCAGGTCCAAGGTGGGCTTGACCACATACTCAGGACGCAGGTGACCAGGCACTTCGCGGATCGGTGTGGCTGTACCGGCAAAACTCAAGCATTGGCCTTCACGCAACACGCCGCCCTGGCCATCGACCCCGCCCAGCCCCTCGCGCACGACCGTGGCACAACTGCCCATCACAGGCTCGGCATCGAAACCGCCCGGTGCGGCCAGATAAGCGCGAGCGCCCTGCCGAGGTTGTCTGAGGGTAAGGCGCTGCCCCTTCGTCAGGGTAAAACTGCGCCAAGGGGCCAAGTAGTGCTCGTCGATGTGCGCGTCCAGGTCGGCCCCGGCCAGCGCCAGTACGCAATCGTGCTGCGCCACCACGCTGAATCCACCCAAGGCAACCTCTACGACGGGAGCCTGCAGAGCGTTGCCCAGCAACCCGTTGGCCCAGTGCATCGCGACCCAATCCAAAGCGCCGCCCTGGGTGACCCCAAGGTGCCTCACGCCAAATCGGCCTGCATCCTGTAGCGCACACAGCGGTGTGCTGGCCTCGACTCGCAAATGCTTCATGCCTGTGCCTCCTCATCACCGCCCAACGCCAGAAACGCCTGCCGCGTCACCGAGACGAAGCGGACGCGGTCGCCCGGTTGCAGCAGGCTGTAGCCGTCCCGCTCACGGTCGAACAACCGCACCGGCGTACGCCCGATCAGGTTCCAGCCACCGGGGGAAGCGGCCGGGTACGCAGCGGTCTGGCGCTCGGCAATGCCGACACTGCCCGCTGCCACCTGCTTGCGCGGGGTGCTTAGCCTCGGGATGGCCAGCCGTTCGTCCACCAGCCCCATGAACGCGAAACCCGGCGCGAACCCCAGGGCGAACACCGGGTAGTCACGTTCACTGTGCAAGCGCACGACCTCAGCCTCGCTCAGGCCTGCCCGGCGGGCCAGCACGGGCAACTCCGGGCCGACGCTGGCGTGGTACCACACCGGTATCTCGTGCAGGCAGCCGGTGTTCTCAGTGCCAGGCTGCAGCCCTTCAAGGGCTTGCACGATCAGGCAGCGTGCATCGGCCGGCGGCAGGTCGAAATGCACCATGAGGGTGGTGTAGGACGGCACCAGGTCGCGCAAGTGCGCACCAAAAGCCGCTTGCAAGCGCTGACTGGCGGCAAGCACCCAAGGCATGTTGGCTTCCTCGATACGCTCGAACAGACGCACCATCAGGCAATCGATGCCGACCACTTCGATGCGTGGGGTCATGCTGATCTGATCCCATCGAGTGCCTGGCGGATCTGCCGAACTGCCGTCACAGAGCTGTCGTTGTCCCCATGCACGCACAGCGTTTGGGCTTTGAGCAGCAGTCCAGTGCCATCACTGGCCAGCAGTGCTTCGCCGCGGGCCAGCTTTACGGCTTGCTCGACCACTTGCGCCGGGTCGTGATGCACGGCGCCCGGCAGGCGTCGCGACACCAGGTGGCCGCTGGCGGTGTAGGCCCGATCGGCAAACGCCTCGAACCAGAGCGGTACGCCGATTTCAGTACCCAGCGCCTGGGCCGCCCCATTGTCGGCCGTAGCCATGAGCATCAGCGGCAGGCCACTGTCATAGGCCGCCACGGCCTCCAGCACCGTGCGCAGGATCAATGGGTCGGCCATCATGTCGTTGTACAACGCACCGTGGGGTTTTACGTAGGCGACGCGTGTGCCCTGGGCCTTGCAGATGCCATCGAGCGCGCCGATCTGGTAGTGCAGCAGGTCACGGATTTCTTCGGCACTGCACGCCAGGCTGCGCCGGCCGAAGCCGACCAGGTCCGGGTAGGCCGGGTGTGCGCCAATGGTTACCCCGTGTTCCAGCGCCAGCGCCACGGTGCGGCGCATGATGCCGGGGTCACCAGCGTGGTAGCCGCAGGCGATGTTGGCACAGTCGATGTAGGGCATGACCTCGGCATCCAGGCCCATGCGCCAGCTGCCGAAGCTTTCGCCCATGTCGCAGTTGAGTAACAGGCGTTGCACCACGGTGTACCCCTTGTCGTTATTCATGTTCCTACCTTAGCGCGCCTGCAATTGTTTGCCGCGTGTTTCTGGCAGGCTTAGCGCTGCCACGATCACCACGCCATAGGACACGGCCGAGAACAAGCCGATACCCAGGCCCAGCGGCACCTGCTGCCCCAGCATACCAATCAGCAGCGGGAACAGCGCCGCGACGATCTTGCCGACGTTGTAGCAAAAGCCCTGCCCCGAGCCGCGCACGCGCGTGGGAAACAGCTCGGTCAGAAAGGCCCCCATGCCGCTGAAGATGCCCGAGGCGAAAAAGCCCAGCGGGAAGCCCAACCACAGCATCACCCCATCACTGACGGGCATTTGCGTGTACAGCAGCACGATGACGAACGAGCCTACGGCGAACAGGATGAAATTCTTTTTGCGCCCTAGCAGGTCGGACAGGTAGGCGCTGATCACGTAGCCCACGTAGGAGCCTACGATCACCATCGCCAGGTAGCCGCCGGTACCCAGCACGCTCAGCCCGCGTTCGTTCTTCAGAAACGTGGGCAGCCAGGCGGTGATTGCGTAGTAGCCGCCCAGTGCGCCAGTGGTCAGCAGCGAGGCGCGCACGGTGGTCCAGAGCAGACCGGGGGCGAAGATTTCGTAGAAGTGCGATGGCGCCTCGATGTCTTCGGCTGCCTTGGCCTGGCGGTAGACCTCCGGGTCTTTCACCAGCCGCCGAACGAAGATCACGAACACGGCCGGCACCAGCCCCAGTAAAAACAGCGCTCGCCAGGCCTGCTCCTGCGGCAACCAAGTGAAGAGCAGCGCGTACAGGATGGCCGTCAGCCCCCAACCAATGGCCCAGCCTGACTGCACCATGCCCACTGCCTTGCCGCGGTCTTGGGCACGGATGACCTCGCCGATGAGCACGGCGCCTGCCGTCCACTCACCGCCGAAGCCAAAACCCATGAGGGTCCTGGCGATCAGCAGTTGCTCGTAGTTCTGGGCAAAGCCGCAAAGGAAGGTGAAGAAGGCGAACCACAGCACCGTCAGTTGCAGGGTGCGGACCCGGCCGATGCGGTCGGAGAGAATGCCGGCCACCCAGCCACCGATGGCCGAAGCGACCAGGGTACTGGTGTGGATCAGCCCGGCCTCGGTGGTGGTGATGCCCCATAGCATGATCAGCGTGGGGATGACGAAGCTCAGCATCTGCGTGTCCATGCCGTCCAGGCCATAGCCGATCTTGCAGCTCCAGAAGGTGCGCCGTTGTTGCTGATCGATGTCGCGGTACCAGGCAAAAGGCCCGGAGGAGGATGGGGAACTGACCTGCTGCTGCGTGCCGGTGGGGTTCATGGATGCCTCGGCTTGTTGGTATTGTTTTATGGGGCGACAGCAAAGGTCGCGGCCTGGGCTTCATGTTCAGAGCACGCGGCGCTGACGTCCAACGAGAAAAACCCTGGGTCTGGAACAAGAAAAACTGATCATGAACCTTCGCTTTCTCGAAACGTTCGTCTGGGTCGCTCGTCTCAAGAGCTTCCGCCTGACCGCGCAGAAGCTGTTCACCACCCAGGCGTCGGTGTCCAGCCGTATCGCGGCGCTCGAGGCCGACCTGGGCGTCAAGCTGCTGTTGCGCGACTCGCGCGGGGTCAGCCTGACTCCGGAAGGCAGCAAGGTGCTGGAACATGCCGAGCGCATGCTGGAAACCGCCAAGGCGCTCAAACAGTCGCTGGACAGCGACCGGGCCAAGGTCGGGCGTATTCGTCTCGGGGTGATGGACACGGTCATTCATACCTGGATGAGCGCGCTGGTGGCCGAATTGACCGAGCGCTATCCGCAGGTGGAAATCGAACTCATCGCCGACACGGCGCTGAACCTGCGCGAACAACTGCACAAGGGTTTTTTGGACGTTATCGTGCAAACAGACTTGCTGCGCGAGCCCTCGATCCGCAGCCTGGATCTGGCGCGCTACCCGATGGGCTGGATAGTCGCGGCAGGCTCGCACCTGCACAGGGACTACACGTCACTGATCGAACTGGGGCGCGAGCGCATCGTGACCTTCTCGAAGAATTCACGGCCGCATCAGGAAGTGCTGGCCTTGTTGCAAGGGGCCGGGGCGCAAACGCCGCGGCTGAACTGCGTCAATTCAGTAGCGGCTATTACCCGCTTGTTACGCGACGGTTTTGGCATCGGGGCCTTGCCGCCTGCCCTGGTAGAGGCCGAACTGAACCAGGGTGACCTGGTGCTGCTGGCTGGGCTTGAGCCCCCGCCGAGCCTGGAACTGGTGGTGGCCTGGCAGACCGGGGTGACGTTGGTGGAGGAAGTGGTTGGGGTTTGTCGGCAGGTACTGGAGCGCTATGCGCAGGATGTGGGCGGGCAACGGATCGTGCTGGTGCCGGGGACTATGGGCTGAGGGTTTGTAGCCCGATCTGGAATGGGACCAGCCCAGGACCGGATGGGAGCGTAGCGCACTCCCGCTCAGAGGGTATCAGGACTTCACCTAACGCCAACTCTCTTTCACCGCCCCACGTCGCCCACCCAGTATCAGCCGACCTATCCCCAACAACAGGCTTTCAACCACGAACGCCAGCACGAACCCGGCACCGACGCCCCAGCCGATGGCCTCAGGCGCCAGCAAAATCTGATAGCCGTAGCCGTTGAGCGTTTCTTCTCGCAGCCGCGGGTCGGCTTGCACCAGGACGTGCCAGGTACGCTGCGCCCATGAACCTTGCAGCGCTTGCCATTCGTCTTCAAGCAGCTGGTTGCGAATCATCAGGCTTTCGATGCTGTTGGCGTCACTGAGAAAGACCGGGTCGTCACTGCTGCGGTAGTGTCGCAACAAGGCTTGCAGATCGCCGTTGAAAAAGCGCTCGGCTGTCTGGCGGAAGCCGTCCAGCGCCTCGCGTGATTCAAACAGGTGCGCCTCCACGCGCTGGCTGTAATCCTTGACCAGCCCCGGGACCTGAATGCCGGCCAATAGCCCGAAGGTGAACAGCAGCAACCGCAGGTAACTTCTGAACATGCAGCATCCTTAGCTTTGTCCGTGCGCGGTGCACTCGCCGTGCCGCCACAGGGCCCACTGACCTGGCGCGTAGCGGTTCCAGGTTTCGTTCTCGGTCAAGGCCTCGGTGGCGATCACCGTGACCACGTCGTTGGGGGTGGTTTGGGTATGGAAATCGACGATCAGGTCGACATCCTTCAGCCGTGCCGCGCCAAACGGCGCGCGACGGGTAATGTGGACCAGCTTCGTCGAACAGAAGCAGAACAGCCAGTCACCATCGCTGAGCATGCAGTTGAACACGCCGCGGGCGCGATAACCGGCACAGGCTTCGACCAGCACCGGCAGTAACTGTTCCACCGGCACCGGCTCCGGGAAGGCGCCGCGGATGCGATTGAGCAGGTCACAGAAGGCCGCCTCGCTGTCGGTATCACCAATGGGCTGGTAAAAGCTCGTGGAGCCGGTGAAATCACCCAGCTGGCCGTTGTGGGCAAAGCACCAGTTGCGCCCCCACATCTCGCGCATGAAGGGGTGGGTGTTGGCCAAGCAGACCTTGCCCACATTGGCCTGGCGGATGTGGCCGATCACTACTTCGCTCTTGATCGGGTAGCGCCTTACCAGGTTGGCCACCTCGGACTCGCTGCTGGCGGCGGGGTCCTGGAACAGGCGCAGGCCGCGCCCTTCGTAGAAGCCGATGCCCCAGCCGTCACGGTGCGGGCCAGTGCGACCGCCGCGCTGTATCAGGCCGGTGAAGCTGAAGACGATGTCGGTGGGGACGTTGGCACTCATGCCCAGCAGTTCGCACATGGCGGTGTCTCCGTTTACAGGCGGGGCTCGACCCGGCCGGCGCCAGCAGGCAGCACAGGCGGGTCGTCACGGTAACGATCGCTACGCTCGGCGGCCAACGGCTCCCCCGGCGCTAGCGCCTGCGCTTCGGCGGCCTCGCGCTGGGCGGCGGCTTCGGCCCGCAGGCGGCGCTCGCGGGCGCGTTTCTCCAGCGGCCAACGCACTAGCACAAACAGGAAATACAGCACGAAGGCGATCATGCCGTACATGGCGAAGTCCGACACTGCGCGCCAGGCGTTGTTACCCACCTTGAAGGCGACGTCCAGCACCGTGATGGCAATGGCCGGGGCGAAGCTGTCCTTGACCGGGTCGACCACGGTCGGCGTAAACAGCAGCACCGCCAGCACGACGCGCAGCGGTTCGCGCAGCCAGCGCCACATCCAGCCGGTGAGCTTGATGCCCACCATAAGGCAGCCCAGGGCGGCCACGGCGTAGAGGCCCCAGGCCAGGGTGTAGTCGTTCTCGATCATGGTAATCGTGCAAGCCAGGCAAAGAGGTGCCTATGATAAACACATTTCCTGGCGCACACAGTGTTTGCCTGTACCGGTGCAGCGCCGAAGCTGCCGGTAGCGCCCCTCAAGAACCGAGAGAAATTCGATGCCAAGCACCCACTTGCCGCCCCTGGCCAGAGCCGACGATGCGACCGACCCCTACGCGTGGTTGCAACAGCGTGACGATTCCCAGGTACTGGCTTACCTCGAAGCGGAAAACGCCTATCAGCAAGCCTGTCTGGCCGATCAGGCCCCCTTGCGCGAACAGTTGTTCGAGGAGATTAAAGGCCGCATCCAGGAAACCGATCTGTCCCTGCCATCGCCGTGGGGGCCCTACCTGTACTACACCCGCACCACCGCAGGCGATGAATATCCCCGCCATTACCGCTGCCCACGCCCTGCCGATGATTCCAACACGGTCGATGAAGGCCAGGAGCAACTGTTGCTCGACCCCAACGCCCTGGCAGGCGGCGGCTTTCTCTCGCTGGGGGCGTTCAACGTCAGTCCCGACCATCGCCTGTTGGCCTATAGCCTGGACACCAGCGGCGACGAAATCTACACCTTGTACGTCAAGGATCTGGCCACGGGCGATGTAACGACCCTGCCCTTCGACGACTGCGATGGCAGCCTGACCTGGGCCAATGACAGCCGTACGCTGTTCTTTGCTGAACTGGACGATACCCACCGCCCTTGGCGGCTGTACCGGCATACGTTGGGTCAGGACGGTGCCCAGCGGGTGTTCGAGGAGCCCGATGGCCGGTTCTTCCTGCACTGTTACCGCACCAGCTCCGAACGCCAGTTGGTGCTGCTGCTCAACAGCAAGACCACCAGCGAAGCCTGGGTGCTGGACGCGGCCACGCCGCAAGCGCCGTTCACCTGCCTGGCACCGCGTGTGGAAGGCCATGAGTACTTCCCCGATCATGGCCTGCTCGATGGGCAGTGGCGATGGTTCATCCGCACCAACCAGGACGGTATCAACTTCGCCCTGTATCACGCCCCGGCCGACCCCGTGCCAAGCCGTGCCCAGTGGCAACTGCTGGTCGCCCATCGCGATGACATCATGCTTGAAGGACTGAGCCTCAATGCCAGCGCATTGACCCTGAGCCTGCGTGATGGCGGCTTGCCGATCATCGAAGTGCGCCCTCAGGGTCTGTCGCCCTACCGGGTGGATTTACCTGACGCGGCCTACAGCCTGTACGTGCAGGACAGCCTGGAATTCGACAGCCCTCGGGTACGCTTGCGCTACGAAGCGCTGAACCGGCCGGCCCAGGTACGTCAGCTGGCGCTGGCCACTGGCGCGCAGGAGGTGCTCAAGCAGACGCCGGTGCTGGGGCCCTTCAATGCCGACGCCTATGTCAGCGAGCGCCTGTGGGCCACCGCGGCAGACGGTACCCAAGTGCCGATCAGCCTGGTGCGACGGCGCCAGGATGTGGGTCGCACCACACCGCTCTACCTGTACGGGTACGGCGCCTATGGCGAGAGCCTGGACCCATGGTTCTCCCATGCGCGGCTGAGCCTGCTGGAACGTGGTGTAGCGTTTGCCATCGCCCATGTGCGCGGCGGCGGCGAGCTGGGCGAGGCCTGGTACCGTGCCGGCAAGCAGGAACACAAGCACAATTCCTTCAGCGATTTCATCGCGTGCGCCGAACACCTGATCAACGCAGGCGTGACATCCTCTGCAACCCTGGCCATCAGCGGGGGCAGTGCCGGCGGGCTGCTGATCGGCGCCGTGTTGAACCTGCGTCCCGAGCTGTTTCGCTGCGCCATCGCCGAGGTGCCCTTCGTGGATGTGCTCAACACCATGCTCGACCCTGAGCTGCCGTTGACGGTGACCGAGTATGACGAATGGGGCAATCCCGCGGAGCCTGAGGTGTACGAGCGCATCAAGGCCTATGCGCCGTATGAGAACGTGAAAGCCCAGCCCTACCCGGCCATGCTGGTGGTGGCAGGCTACAACGACAGCCGGGTGCAGTACTGGGAAGCGGCCAAGTGGGTCGCCCGCCTGCGTACGCGCAAGACCGATGACAACCTGCTGCTGCTCAAGACCGAGATGGGTGCCGGGCATGGGGGTATGAGCGGGCGCTACCAGGGGTTGAAGGATGTGGCCTTGGAGTATGGGTTTGTGCTGGGTGAGCTGGGGGTTGTCTGAGGTGCCGGGCTGTTTTGTGCGCGCAGCGGCCCCAGCGATCTGAGTTCATGCATGACGGTAAGCCGCAAGGCGAGGTGTGGACAGCCGCCTTCGATCATTCCTGATCCCGCCCCGGCTTCTCTAGATCCTGCCGCAACCCTGGCAGTGGCTGGTCCTTGGGCGGGCCGGGCACTGGCATTGGCGGTAGCAAGGGTGCCCCTTGGGAGGTGCCGGTGGCTTTGGGCGGGCTGCTTGGGGTGATCTGCGGATACGGCGTGGGGGTGGGTGTACCCGGCGCACCGGGTACAGGCGTGGTCAACCGCGGCGGCGTGCTGGCAGCGTGAGCCGCAGGCACGCCCGCCACCAAGACCACGGCGAGAATCGCAGCAAGCATCGGCAACCTCCTGTTCAGAATCTTCCTACAGGCTACGCCCATATGACATTTTTCGCCTGTGCGCCGATCATGCAGCCGCGCTAGACTCGACGGCATAACCGTCATTTGCCTGATCAGAACGAAGGAAACACCATGACCTCCTCTACTTCCGCCGCCACTGCGCGCCTGGACCGCATCCTCGCCGATGCCAAGCGCGACAAGGAAATGGGCTACCGCGACAAGGCCTTGAGGATGTACCCGCACGTGTGCGGGCGTTGTGCACGCGAGTTCGCCGGCAAGCGCCTGAGTGAGCTTACCGTGCACCACCGTGACCACAACCACGACAACAACCCCCAGGACGGCTCCAACTGGGAGCTGCTGTGCCTGTACTGCCATGACAACGAACACTCGCGCTACACCGATCAGCAATACTTCAGCGAAGGCTCCACCAGCACCCCAAGCATTGCCAAGGCTACCCACAACCCGTTCGCGGCACTGGCAGGCATGCTGAAGAAGGACTGACCAGCAGCCCCCCCACCATGACCGGGCAACCCGTATAATCGCGTCTTTTTTGCGAAGGGCCCCGGTTCGTGGCTAACAAACGATACAGTTGCATCGGCCTGTTCAACCCCAAGTCGGCCGAAAACGTAGGCTCGGTAATGCGTGCGGCTGGCTGCTACGGGGTCAACTCGGTGTTCTATACCGGCAAGCGCTACGAGCGCGCGCGGGACTTCGTGACCGACACCAAGCGCGTGCACTACGACATTCCACTGATCGGCATCGATGACCTGCAACGCATCATCCCGCTGGGCTGTACCCCGGTGGCCGTGGAACTGGTCGAAGGCGCCCGCCCCCTGCCCGACTACACCCACCCGGACCGCGCCATCTACATCTTCGGCCCCGAAGACGGCAGCCTCAGCCCTGAAGTGAGGGCTTGGTGCGAGGAAACCATCTACATTCCCACCACCGGCTGCATGAACCTGGCGGCCACGGTGAACGTGGTGCTGTACGACCGTCTGGCCAAGGGCCTGAATACCCGCTCGGGCCCAAAGTTCAAGTGATGCGTGCGCTGTCATGACCGCCAGGAGGTTCGCCTGGCACATCGAGTGAACGTCGCCGGCCGCAGGCAGGTCAGCTGCTTACACATCACCAAGAGGGCTTACCAATGCTTGATAATCACTCTGATGCACCGTTGCAGGAAAAGAACGTCCATGGCATGGAACGGGCCACTTCGTTGGCCGGCGGTGCTTTGCTGGTGGGCAAAGGGCTGAGCCAGGGCGGTATCGTAGGGCTGTTCAAGATAGCCGTCGGTGGCCTGGCGCTGGTGCGCGGCTTCACTGGGCATTGCGCCACCAAGGCGTGGTTGCAGCACCACCGCGATCAGTACAACCAGCTGAAATCGGACCTCAAGCGTACTGGGGACGAGCTGACTGCACTGAAGGACAGTGCCAAAGCGGCCACCGAAGGCGTGACAGTGACCGGCAAGGATCCTGTCGCTGGGGTGTGATGCCCTGGACTGTATCCTGGTCTTGCCGTGGCGGCGTTGCGGCAAGGCGTCTACTTGACGGCTGCGGTTTGGTGTAGTGCTCACACATTCGATTTGAGGGCACCCGGGGCGACGTGCCTTCGGTCAGGGCCTGCGCCAGAGGCTCACGCATTCAACTTCGTAGCACATATCGCCGGGGCCGCTTCGCGCCCCATCGCGGCACAAGGGCCGCTCCTACACTGGAAGCCGTAGCTCAAACCCTGTAGGGGCGGTCCTTGTGCCGCGATAGGCTGCGCAGCAGACCCATAATCTGAGATTCCATACTGCTGGAACCGTTTTACGGATCCGATGACCTTCAAAAGTTGCGCAACACGTGGCTCCCACCGGGCATTGTGTAGCGCATCAATGCAGTACCTTGCTCTGCAACGCCTCCGACCGACGTCCGAGTACGTTTTCGCTGATCTGCACGAAGTCCTCGAGGCTGACGCTGGGCAGTCGCATCAGCCCGCGCGCCACGTCGTCGAGCGATTGCCGGGCCTGGGTATGAATACGGATCTCTTTGTCCAGTGCCTGCAACAGCATCACCCCTCGCGCCACCTGGGCAGGCGTCGCCTGGTGCCCCTTGAGGTGCTTGACGCTTGCGCCCTGTTTGCTCAAGCGCGCCTGCCAGGCCTGATAACGATCATCACTCATGCCACCTGATCGGCGCAGCAGCTCGGTGGCGTAGTAGTCGGTCAAGCTCTCGATCAACCAGTCATTGCCCTCACGCCCACGCAGCTGAGTGAACAACTGGACCACTTCGCGCAGCAGCGGGCTGCTGCCGCTCTCGCTGACCATGGCCTGGCCACTGTGCAGGTAGAGCGAGCCGTGGGCTGCCATCGCCCCGCGCCACATGTGGTCGCGTGCGCCCACCACCAGCAGTTTGGGCGGGTTTCTCGGGAAGGTGGCCTGCAGTTGCGGCCAGATGTAGGTCAGCAAGGTCAGGTTGTCCATGCGGCGCATCCCTTCCCCAACCGGCGCCGCCACCGTCACGTCGGTTTCGCCCAGGCGCGCACGGCGGCTACCCAGGTTGCCAGCCAGCATCCAGCCCGTGGGGCGGTCGAACAGGCGCGAGACGTTGTCGATGCGGAACTTGTCCTTGCCAATACGTGGCCAGGCGGTCTCGACGCTTTTCCAGCCTTCGGGCAGGTCGAATGCCAGGCGGGCGACCAACTCGGTGCCGTCCTGCTGGTCCAGCCGACCGGGTGGGACCAGTTGGTCGCCCATGAACAGTGCCCAGTGCGCTGTCATGCGGGTGTTGTACACCCCAGGCCCGTGGAGCTGGTTCAACTGCACGCGGTAGCTCAGGCTGGTCTTGCCGGGCGCTGGCTGCCATACCCCGCGCTGGCCGCGAAGCTGCCAGTGGCCATCTGCCTGGAAGCCGCTGTAGGCCCCCGCCTTGCCCAGGTCGAAGTCCAAACTGCGCACAGCACTGCCATCGGCCAGCGTAAGGCGCACTTCGGCCTGCCCGGTCGCAGGCAACAGCCGAACCTGATAGTCAAGATCGACTTTCTTCGCCCAGGCCGGTGCCCCCGCCATCAACCCCAACACGGCCACCAGCACACTCAAACGGCTACGCATACCGACACTCCTTGTTCACCAGCGGGTAAAGCGCCTGGTTAGCTGGCGCGAAAGATCAGGTGGTCTTCCCAGTCGTCCTCGTGCACGTCACGCTCGCTGAGCATGCGCCCTGCCTGGGAGATGCGCTGCTCATGCACTTGCTGACGGTCACCGCATACCAGGTGGTGCCAGACCGGCAAGTCCTTGCCTTCGCTGACCAGGCGGTAACCGCAAGTCGCTGGCAACCAACGAAACTGGTCAGCCTTGCCCGGGGTGAGCTGAATGCAGTCGGGCACCTGGGCGAAGCGATTGGGATAGTCGCTGCACTGGCAAGTGTCGAGGTCCAGGAACTTGCAGGCGATGCGGGTGTAGTAGACGCTGTTGTCGTCCTCGTCCTCGAGCTTTTGCAAGCAGCACAGCCCGCAGCCGTCGCACAGCGACTCCCATTCCTGCGGGTTGAGTTGCTCTAGGGTCTTGCGCCGCCAGAACGGGGCGTTATCAGCGATCATGACGCGATTTCCTGCAAGGGATCAGCAACGCGTGTCCGACATCGGGCCCGAGGCAGACAGCGCCTGAAACGGTTCGTTAAGGCGTGCAGCATGGAGCTGGTAGCCGTGGCGGCGCCAGTCTAGGGCCTGGCATGCAGCAATACCAGACCGCTTGTCAGCCGTGCTCGAACTCAGGCCCATAGCAGGGTGATACGCCTGAAGGGCACCCCGAGGGCGCCACCTGCGGGCAGCGCGCTCTGATACAGGCCGGTCGATCAATACCCGCGGTCGAAGTTCACCTCGCCACGCAGCGCCTGGTCGGCTTCGAACGCCTGCAGGTTGTCGAGGAACAACCGCACCATGGCCGCAGGCGTGGTGGGCGCTGCGCTGTGTCCGGTCAGCAACAGGCCCCAGGCGGTCCAGAATGGATGCTGCCTGGGCAGAGGTTCCTGGCGGCATACGTCGATCACCGCCCCGGCCAGGTGCCCCTCTTTCAGCGCCTCCACCAGGTCGGCGTCGACGACAGCCACACCGCGCCCGGCATTGATGAACAACGCAGTTGGCTGGAAACGCCGGAACATCGCCGCGTCAAAGATATCGTGCGTGGCCGGCGTGTCGGGCAGCAGGTTCAGCACATAGTCGACCTCGCCCACCAGGCGCGCGAGATCGTCCAGGGCTGCTACCTCGGCGAATGGCGGCTGTTCACGGGCCTGGCTGGCCACACCGTACAGCACCACCCCGAACGGGCGCAGGAACTCGGCCACGGCCTGGCCGATATCGCCGGTGCCGACGATCAATACCTTGCGGCCCTGCAGCGAGCAACCAGGGCGCTCATCCCAGCGCCGCTCCACCTGGCTGACCAGGCGCGACAGGACGTGCCGTTCATGGCCCAGCATGTAGGTGAGCATGTATTCGGCCATGACCTGGCCGAAAATGCCCACAGCGCGGGTCAGGCGATACGCGCGGGGCAGCCCCGTGGCCAGCAGTGGCGTGATGCCGGCCCAGGTCGACTGCATCCAGTGGGGGCGATGCCCCTGGCGCAACAAGCTGGCCAGCAGGTCGGGCTGGCCGAGCCAGACCGGGCACTGTGGCGCCAGCCGGGCCAATTGCGCGGAATCGTCGCTGGTCAGGACTTCAAGGTGCGGTGCCGCCTGGTGCAACAGGTCGGCGTAGCGGGCGTGGTCATGCTCGGCAATCAGTACGCGCATGATCAGGCGGGATCGTTTCGGTGCAGCAACTCGTCGGGCAGGTGCTCGATGTACTCGTCATCCGGCGGCGGCATCTGCAGGTGATAACCCTGATTGTCGAGGTTTTCCAGCACCTTGGTGATGTCTTCGCGGGCCAGCTTGCGTTCGGGACTGAGCACCAGGTCGAAGGCGTGCTGGGGCGTGCCGAAGAACGGCAGCAAGCCTTCGGGTACGCGTTGCAAGCCATCGGCCTTGAGCACGTACAGGTACATTTCGTTCTTGCGGGGGCTCTTGTAGATCGAGCAGATGCGTTTCATTGAGGGTCTCCGGCACTGGCCAGGCTGTCCAGCAGTGCCTGGCCCATCCGCTCACGGCGCCAGCCGCGCAGCGAATCGGGCAAGGTGTAAGGGCCGTCGGGGTAACCGCTTTTAAGCAGGGCCTCGAGGGTTTTCTTGCGCAGCATCAGCTCGGGCGCGATGCCCAGCCGTTGCCCTTCGGCCTGACCGACGGCGCGCAGTTGCTTGAGAATGCCCGAGGCTTCGATAGGCAACGGCTCAGGCAATGGCTCGGGCCATTGTTCGGCCGGAAGGCTAGCGGCGTGCTTGATCAGTTGCAGCAAGGTTTCGCCATCCTGGCGCAAGGTGCGCGGGTGCATGTCGTCGATGCGGGCCAAGGCCGCCAGGTTGGTCGGCTGGCTCTTGGCGATGGGCCACAGCGCATGCTCCTTGAGGATGCGGTTGCGCGGAACGTCACGCAGGCGGGCCTCGCGCTCGCGCCAAGCGCACAGGGCGCGCAGCACCGCCAACTGCTGGGGCGACAGCTTCCACGCCAGCTTGACCTCACGGTACAGACTGTCGGGCTGCACCTCGCGGCGCAACTGGGCCACCAGTTCAGCACCGTCTTCCAACACCCAGGCGTACTTGTCGTCGGACAGGCGCGCATGCAAGGCGCTGAACAGCTCGGCCAGGTGCACGGCGTCCTCGGCGGCATAGCTGACCTGGGTCTCGGACAGTGGGCGTTGCAACCAGTCGGAGCGGGTCTCGCCTTTGGGCAGGTCGATGCCCAGTACCTCCTGTACCAGCCGCGAATAGCCCATGGAGAAGCCAAGGTTGAGATAGCCGGCAGCCAGCTGGGTGTCGAACAACGGCTGGGGCAGCTTGCCGGTCAGGCGCAGCAGCACCTCCAGGTCCTCGCTGCAGGCATGCAGCACCTTGACCACGTTACGGTCTTCGATCAGCTCGGCCAGCGGCTGCCAGTTGGCGATCAACAGCGGGTCGATCAGGAACGCGCACTTGCCATCGCCAATCTGGATCAGCCCTGCCTTGGGGTAGAAGGTATCGACGCGCATGAATTCGGTATCGACCGCGACAAACGGCAATTGGCGCCAGTCGCGGCAGTGTTCGGCCAGGCTCAGGTCGTCACGGATCCAGTGAATTTCGATGGCCACAAGGCTCTCCCACTAACATTGGCGCGCAGTATATACGGCGCGGGCACTGCTGGTGAAACCCGGGCCATCCTTGATGTCGATCAATGGTGCAATTTCACGGACTGTGCAACCAGGCCGGCGCCAAGCTCCAGGCAATGTCCCCCCACTGCGCGTTGACGGCGTTCGCCAGGCAAGCCCACCCTCGCCTGCTCAGCGCCTGGCGGTGAGCCAGGGCCGGCAGCTGGCAAACAGGTCCAGGGACCGCTCGTACACCTGGGTGTGAACCTGCAACAACCCCAGCATCGAGTGGAACAGGTTGTCCTGGGACAAGGGCGCATCGTTCAACTTGGCCAGGCAACCAGTATCGACACCGAAGTCCTGCTGATAGCTGTCGGAAAACCAGGCCAGCAGCGGTACATGCTTTTGCTGTTCCGGGGCAATGGCGTACGGCGTCCCGTGCAGGAACAGGTTGTACTCGCCCAGCGATTCGCCATGGTCGGACAGGTAGATCATGGCCGTATCGACCTTGTCCTGCCGGCTGCGCAGGGTGTCGATCAGGCTGGCCAGGACCCGGTCGGTGTAGGCCAGGGTATTGTCGTAGCCATTGATGATCTGCGCCTGGCTGCACTGGTCCAGGGCATTGCTCTGGCACACCGGGGCAAAGCGCTGGTCGGCCTTGGGGTAGCGTTTGAAGTAGTCGGGGCCGTGGCTGCCCATCTGGTGCAACACCAGCACGGTGTCCTTGTCCAAGTGGTCGATCAGCTCGCCCAACCCCTGCAGCAGGATTTCGTCGTGGCACTCGCCTTCGCCGCAGAATTGCGGGTCCTTGAGCTTGCTCATATTGATGAACTGCACGCGGTCGCAGGTGCCCTTGCACCCGGACTGATTGTCGCGCCACTGCACATCCAGGCCCGCCCGCTTGAGAATATCGAGCAGCCCTTCGCGGTTCTTGGCGATGCGCGCATCGTAGGCCTTGCGGGGCATGCCGGAAAACATGCAGGGTACCGACACAGCCGTTTCAGTGCCGCAGGAATGAACGTCCGAGAACGCCAGCAACCCTTGCTCGGCGGCAAGCCTGGGGGTGGTATCGCGGTTGTAGCCCAGCACGCCGAAATGATCAGCGCGCGCGCTTTCACCCACCACCAGCACCGTCAGGGACTTGCGCTGATGGTGCTGCCAGTCCGGGGTGCGGGCGGCATCTTCGCCATAGTGGGCAAAGGGGCGTGCACTGGTGACCACGCGCTCGCTCACGTAGGCCATGGAGGCACCGACGATATTGCTGGGGGTCAGCATCAGGCGCAGTTCGTGGTGATTGCGAAACAGCGACGACAGACCCTGGTAATTGGCCAACCCTACCGAGCCCAGGCCTACCACGCAGGCCGCCGTGACCACCAGCTTGCCGAACAGCTCGCGCTGCCACGGCCGATACACCACCGGCGCTCGCCACAGCAGTACCGAGGGCAATACTCCAAGGCCAAGCATGTACAAGCCGAACTTCAGCGACAGCAGGTCGCGCACTTCTGCCACGTTGGTTTCGGCGATGTTGGCGAACATGCCTGCATCGATCAGCACGCCATAGCGGTTCATGAAATACGCCACCGCCGCACCACTGACGAACAGCAGCACCAGCAAGGGCTTGAGCACATAGCGGAAGGCAATGAGGGTAAGGATGAGGTTGAAGGCGAACAACATCAGCACCGCAAATGCCAGGGTCAACCACAGGCCGGGCAAGCCGGGGGGCACTACCTGTTCCAGGTGCTCCCAAAGAAAGACATTCAAGCCGATCAACAGGTACAGGCTGGCCAGCAGCGTGACCCATTCGGTGCGCAGGGGTTTGATGTTGAGCATTCAGGTTCGCAACCAAGAGAAGTGACCACCAGTGCCGGATGGCACTGGGAGCAAGCTGGGCGAACTCTAGAAACCGAGCCATCAATTTTCTGTGAAAAATAACGTAACAATTTAGTGAAAGCGCTGATTTCGACGCGTACCCGTCAGTCGTTCAGCAGGGGTTCAGGTTTCGCAGCCTCCCTCCCCGGGACAAACGCGGCTATCCTCAGAGGTCAGGACCTTAACCAATCCCCTGACAGAGGTGAAGAAATGCCTGTTCCGCACGATCTGCTCGCTGACTTGCACGTTACCGCTGACGCATTCCAGGCACTCATTGACAAGGACCAGACGCTGCATGGCTTGCACAAGGAGTACAACGCCAAGGACAAGGAAGTGGTCGCCGCCGAGAAGAACGGCACCAACGACGAGGCCGTTACGCGCTTGCGCCGCGAGCGGCTGCTGATCAAGGACAAGATCGAGCGCATCATCCACCCGCCCAAATAATCACCGGCCTCTTTGCAAGCGCCAGCCCGTCCTCGCTTCGCATGACAGGCAGGCGCTGAACCGCTCGCCGCTACAGCCCTGCCATCATTACCCGGCCAAAGCGCCCAGCGCCGTTTCCAGGTCATCGATCAGATCGGCGACCGCCTCGATACCCACCGACAGGCGCAACAGGTTCTCACTGATGCCCATTGCCCCTTTCTGCTCGGGGCTCATGGAGCAGTGGGACATGGTCCAGGAATGGTTGATCATGCTTTCGACCCCACCCAGCGAATCGGCCAGCACGAAAATCTGCAGCGCTTCGACCAGCCGATTGAGCGCCGCCCGATCACCCTTGACCTTCATGGCAACCACCGCCCCGCCGCTGCGCATCTGACGCTTGCACAGTTCATGCTGCGGATGGCTTGGCAGCCCTGGGTAGTACACCTGCTCGACCTGCGGGTGGCCTTCGAGCCTGCGGGCCACTTCCAGCGCGTTGGCACACTGGCGCTCCATGCGCACGTCCAGGGTCTTGAGGCCGCGCAACGCCAGGTAGCAATCGAACGGCCCTTGCACCGCGCCGATGGCCATGCTGATGCGGCGCAGCTGTCGGTGCAGGTCTTCGCTGGCCGCCACCACCACCCCACCGGTGAGATCGGAATGGCCACCGATGTACTTGCTGGCCGAGTGCATGACCAGGTCCACGCCCAGGGTGATCGGGCGCTGGTTCCACGGTGAGCAGAAGGTATTGTCGATGCAGGTCAGGATGCCCCGGGTGCGGGCAAAGTCGCAGACGGCCTTGATGTCGACCAGGTGCAGCAACGGGTTGGTCGGTGATTCGATCCAGATCAGCCGGGTTTCGGGCTTGATGGCAGCAGCCACGGCATCGAGGTCGTTGAGGTCGACGTACGTGGTGGTCAGGCCGGACGTGCGGCTGCGGTAGTCCTCCAGAATTCGGAAGGTGCCGCCGTATACACCGTTCATCACCACCACATGGGCGTCCTTGGGCAGCAGTTCGAGCACGGTGGCCGTGGCATTCACCCCTGACGCACAGGCCACCGCCCCTACGCCTTCCTCCAGGGCTGCAACACAGGTCTCGTAGGCGTGGCGGGTGGGGTTGCCTACGCGGCTGTAGGAGTAGTCCGGCGTGTCGTCCAGGCCGCGCTTGATGAACGAACTGGCCGTGACGATGGCTGGAAAAATGGCATTGTCGGCGACTTCGAACTGCTCGCCGGCATGAATGGTTCGGGTGGCGAAATGGCGCGGCTTGTCGGACATGGTCGGGCTCGTTGGCAGAGGTAAGGTTGCCACTATCGCACAACGCAAAAGCCCTGACCTTGGGGTACCCTGTGAAAACTTCTTCGCCACGGCCCATGCACTCTATGGACAGCTTCGACCGACACATTCTGACCCTCTTGCAGCGCGATGCCGCGCTCTCGCTCAAGGCCTTGGCCGAGGCCGTCAACCTGTCCACCACCCCTTGCTGGAAGCGGGTCAAGCGCCTGGAAGACGAAGGCTATATCGTCGGTCGTGTGGCCCTGCTGGATCCTGGCCTGCTAGGGCTGGGCCTGACCGTGTTCGTGCAGGTCAAGACCCAGCGCCATGACAGTGCATGGCTGGAGCAGTTCGCCGCCACGGTCACGGCGTTCGAGGAGGTGATGGAGTGCTACCGCATGTCCGGCGACTGGGACTACATGCTGCGGGTGGTGGTGGGCGATATCGCGGCGTATGACCGGTTCTACAAGAAGCTGATTACCAGCACCGATGGGTTGTCCAACATTACCTCGAGCTTTGCCATGGAGCAGATGAAGTACACCACGGCCTTTCCAGTGAACCGCGGTTGACGCGGGTTTACACGGGCGGCCCTGTTGCACACTGAGGCTCAGTCGGTCGCCAGAGCCGCTGCAATGCGATTATCCGCCTTGGCCTTCTCGACCTTGATCGCCACGAACTTGGAGGTCGGGGTGTAGGTCCCTTCACCATAACTTTCCAGCGGCACCAGGGGGTTGGTTTCCGGGTAATAGGCGGCAGCCTGCCCCTGCGGCACGTCATAGGCCACCAGACGAAAACCCGACACCCGTCGCTCGACGCCGTCGTCCCAGAGCGACACCAGGTCGACGTGTTCACCGGGCTCGAAGCCCATGCGCCGAATGTCGGCCTCGTTGACGAACACCACTTCGCGTAGCCCGAACACACCGCGGTAACGGTCATCCAGGCCATAGAGGGTGGTGTTGTACTGGTCATGGGAGCGCAGGGTTTGCAGGATCAGGTCCGGTTTGTCACCACGGGCCAGCGCCTGGGCGTTGACCAGTTCAGCGGGTAGCGCATTGGGGCTGAATTGCGCCTTGCCGGTGGCCGTGCGCCAGGTGCGGTCGGCAGCGTGGTTACCCAGGTGGAAGCCCCCGGGTTGCTGCAGGCGTTCGTTGAAATGTTCGAAGCCTGGAATCACGTCGGCAATCAGGCTGCGGATATAGGCGTAATCGGCCACGGCGTGCTCCCAATCGATGGGGTGCTTGCCCAGGGTGGCCTGGGCCATGCCGGCAATGATCCAGGGTTCGGAGCGCATGTGGGGCGAACGTGGCCGTAGCTGGCCGTGGGAGATGTGCACCATGCTGAAGGTGTCTTCGACTGTTACACCTTGCGGCCCGCTGGCCTGCAGGTCGATTTCGGTGCGGCCCAGGCAGGGCAGGATCAAGGCATCGCCACCGGTCACCAGGTGCGAGCGGTTGAGTTTGGTGGAAATCTGCACGGTCAGTGCGCAATTGCGCAGGGCGGCATGGGTGCGTGCGGTGTCTGGGGTGGCCTGGGCAAAATTGCCCCCAAGGCCGATGAACACCTTCCCCCGACCTTCTTCCATGGCCTTGATCGCCAGTACGGCGTTGTGCCCGTGGGTGCGCGGCACCTGGAACTCGAAGCGAGCTTGCAAGGCATCGAGCAAGGCGGTCTTGGGCTTCTCGTCGATGCCCATGGTCCGGTCACCCTGCACGTTGCTGTGCCCGCGCACCGGCGAGAGCCCCGCGCCGGGTTTGCCGACATTGCCACGCAGCAATTGCAGGTTGACGATTTCCTGGACGATGGCCACCGAATGGCGATGCTGGGTAACGCCCATGGCCCAGCACATGATCACGCGCTCGGCCTTGCGGTACATGCGCGCGGCCTGTTCGATCTCGGCCTGGGTCAGCCCGGACTGCGCCACGAGGGCCGGCCAGGGTGTGGCATCCAAGGTCTGCAGGTAGGCCTCGATGCCGCTGGTGTGCTCGGCAATGAACGCATGATCGAACACCGCAGGTTCGCCCTTGGCCTTGGCTTCGCGTTCCCACTGCAGCAGGTACTTGGCGATGCCGCGCATGACCGCCATGTCCCCGCCCAGTGCCGGGCGGAAGTAGGCGGTATTGGTGGGCTCGGAGCCGTTGCTGAGCATCTCCAGGGGGTGCTGAGGGTGCTGGAAGCGCTCAAGGCCCCGCTCCTTGAGGGGGTTGAAACATACCACCTGGGCACCGCGCTTCACGGCTTCGCGCAGCGGTTCGAGCATGCGCGGGTGGTTGGTGCCAGGGTTCTGGCCAATGACGAAGATGGCGTCGGCCAGCTCCAGGTCGTGAAAGACCACGGTGCCTTTGCCTACGCCCAGGGTCTGCGCCATCCCGACGCCGCTGGCCTCGTGGCACATGTTCGAGCAGTCCGGGAAGTTGTTGGTGCCGTAGGCGCGCACGAACAACTGATAAAGGAAGGCCGCTTCGTTGCTGGCCCGGCCCGAGGTATAGAACTCGGCCTGATCGGGAGATTTCAGGGCGTGCAGGTGCTTGGCGATCAGCGCAAAGGCCTCTGCCCAGCTCGTCTCGACATAGCGGTCGGTGGCCGCGTCATAGCGCATGGGATGAGTCAGGCGGCCCTGGAACTCGAGCCAGTAATCGGTCTGATCGGCCAGGGCACTGACGCTGTAGCGGGCAAAGAAGGCCGGATCGACCGAGCGCCCGGTGGCCTCCCAATTGACGGCCTTGGCGCCGTTCTCGCAAAACTTGACCGTGTCGTTTTCCGGCGACTCGCCCCAGGCGCAACCGGGGCAGTCGAAGCCGCCATTCTGGTTGGTCTTGAGCATGGCGCGCAAATTCTTGAAGGCGTTGTCACTGCCCAGCCAGCTTTTGGTCACGCTCTTGAGCGCGCCCCAGCCGGCAGCGGCGCCTTTGTAGTCGCGGATATGTGGGTCCTGGCTCATGGGTGAAATCCTCGCCCTGCTATGGCTTTTGTCCAGCCTATGAAGCCTTGTGTAGAGCCGTCCAATCGAAAGATCCTACGAGGTGATAAGCGCCTTCGATGACCCCCGTAAACGCGGGAGCTGAGCAGTGATAGAGAGCATTTATCGGTCAGTCGGCCAAAGCCATTTGACGGCTCGGCCCGCCAGGCGCTAGCTTGGAGGCCATTCCCCCTGATTCGAGCGCATACGTGGAACAGAGCAGCCGGGCACTGATCGACGGCTTCAACCGGAAAATCGACTACCTACGGATGTCGGTCACAGACCGCTGCGACTTCCGTTGCGTGTACTGCATGGCCGAGGACATGCAGTTTCTGCCCCGCCAGCAGATCCTGAGCCTTGAAGAGCTGTTCCAGGTGGCCGAGCGTTTCGTGGCGCTGGGCACCTGCAAGATTCGCCTGACCGGGGGCGAGCCGCTGGTACGCCAGGGCATCGTCGACCTGTGCGGGCGCATCGCTGCCCTGCCAGGGCTGCGCGAGTTGTGCCTGACCAGCAACGGCTCGCAGTTGGGGCGCCTGGCGCAACCGCTCTTCGATGCGGGGGTGACGCGGCTGAACATCAGCCTCGACAGCCTGGATGCCGACCGTTTCAAGCAACTGACCCGTACCGGCGACCTGCACCAGGTAATCGCCGGCATCGACGCGGCACGTGAAGCCGGTTTTCGCCGCACCAAGCTCAACTGCGTGGTACTGAAGGGCCGCAATGACGATGAGCTGGTCGACCTGGTGCGCTTTGCGATCGATCGCGAACTGGACATCACCTTCATCGAGGAAATGCCGCTGGGGGAGATCAGCGAGCACGCCCGTGGAGAGTCGTTTTTCTCCAGCGACGAGGTACTCGCAAGGCTGGCCGAGCAGTTCAGCCTGATCGAGTCGACCGAGTCTTCCCAGGGCCCTGCGCGGTACTGGCGCCTGGCCGATGCCCCGCACACCCGGGTGGGGTTCATTTCGCCCCACAGCCACAATTTCTGCGCCACCTGCAACCGCGTACGCCTCACCGTAGAGGGTCGCTTGTTGCTGTGCCTGGGCAATGAGCACTCGGTCGACCTCAAGCATGTGCTGCGGGCCCATCCCGGCAACGCTGAACGGCTGGAAAAAGCCATTCGCGACTCGTTGCACCTCAAGCCGTACCGCCATCACTTCGAGGTGGGCGGCGACGTTCAAATCCTGCGCTTCATGAACATGACCGGCGGCTGATCAGCCGTCTCTGGATTGCCATGATCGTTCATCCCACCCAGGGTGTGCTGCGAGTGCTGTTCACCCTCAAAGGGTCGATCATCAAGCAGATCGCCCTGCGCTGCCTGATGGTCACCTTGCTCGCGGCAGTCATCGTCCTGGTGGAACGGCATTACCCGGCATTCTTCTATCCGGTCAGCGCTACACCGTTCACACTGCTCGGCTTGTCGCTGTCGATCTTCATGAGCTTTCGCAACAACGCGTGTTATGACCGTTGGTGGGAGGGGCGCAAGGCCTGGGGCAGGTTGATCGTCGAGATTCGGTCGTTCACTCGCGAAAGCGTGGTGATCGCCGATGCCACGCTGCGCGCCGACATGCTGCGCAGCCTGTGCGGGTTCGCCCATGGGCTCAATGCCAGGCTGCGAGACGAGGACGACCTGGCCGCCGCGCGGCCCTGGCTTGGCAATGCCGAGGCGATCAGCCCCCACAACGTGTGTAACGGCATCCTCCTGCACCTGGGCGAGCAGTGTTCGCGGTTGACCGAGCAGCAGGGCCTGTCCGAGTGGCGCTACAACCTCTTGGCGCAGCGGTTGGCGGGGCTTGGGGAGGTTCAGGCCACCTGCGAGCGGATCAAGGGGACACCGTTGCCCTTCCCCTATACCTTGCTGCTGCATCGCACCATCTACATCTTCTGCCTGTTGCTGCCTTTCGCCCTGGCCGAACCGCTAGGCTGGCTGGCGCCGCTGTTCACGACCATCGTTGGGTATACCTTCTTTGGGCTCGACGCCATTGGCAACGAGTTGGAAGACCCGTTCGGCCGCGACGAGAACGACCTGCCTACCGATGCCATGGTGCGAACGGTAGAGCGTGATGTGTTGGCCGCCCTGGGGCAGACGCCGCTACCGCCAGCGCTGTTGCCGGTGGGGTATGTGTTGAGTTGAAGGCGCTGCGAAGCTCAAAGGAAGCGGTCACCCACAATCGCTGAGACAGGTGCACGTGTTGAGCTTCGCTGCAGTTAGGCTACCGACGCCAGGCTTGCCTTGGCCTGGTTCAGGCCCTTTTCATGGAAATCTCCGCTCATGTTCAGGCCTTCGGCATGAATGAACGTCACGTCGTGAATGCCAATGAAGCCCAGCACCTGCCGCAGGTAGGGTTCCTGATGGTCGCTTCCAGCCCCTGCATGGATGCCGCCGCGTGCGGTCAGTACAATGGCACGCTTGCCGTTCAACAGGCCCTGGGGGCCGGTGGGCGTGTATTTGAAGGTGATGCCGGCGCGCAGTACATGGTCCAGCCAGGCCTTGAGGGTACTTGGGATGGTGAAGTTGTACATGGGCGCTGCCAACACCAGCACATCGGCTGCCAGCAACTCGTCGGTCAGCACGTTGGAGCGGGCCAGGGCTTGGTGCTGGGCAGCACTGCGCTGGTCTTCAGGGTTCATCCAGCCGCCGAGCAGGTCGGCGTCCATGTGCGGCACCGGGTTGGCCGCCACGTCACGCACCGTAATCTGGTCGGCCGGGTGGGCGGCGCGCCACTGCGCAGTGAAGTCCTGGGTCAGTTGGCGGGAAATCGAATCCTGCTGGCGTGCACTGCTTTCGACGATCAGAACATGGGACATGACGGCCTCCATCGGGCTGGGGTAGATGCGATGGAGGAAGGTTAACGCTTGACCTATCGATGAAAAAGCGTAAATAGTCGGTACGATTTATCGATTAATTAGTTTATTCAACTGCGCATTTTACGCTGATGCGCAACTTGATGATCTGCCGGTTGAACTTGGCGGTAACATCGGCGCGCTTGCCGGCCGGTACATTTACCCGGCGCACCCGCGGGGCTTCAGGGCCGTTGCGAAAGGTCACCTTGCAGGCGGCGGGCACCTGGCCGTAGTTCTCAAGGGTAATCGCCCCCAGGTCATAGGCCGTGTCATAGGCCGTGGCGTCCACCTTCACCCCGTCCATGTGTTTCTCCATGTCGATGGGATAGGCAAAAGCGGTCACCGGCAGGCATAGCAGCAATGCCGCACAATATTTCTTCATGGGGCGTTCTCCTTGTGTGGAACGCAGCTTAGGCCAACAGGAGCAGGACATGAAAGCGCCACGCGTGACGCTGGACCAATGGCGGACCTTGCAAGCTGTAGTCGATCATGGCGGGTTTGCCCAAGCTGCCGAGGTGCTGCACCGCTCGCAATCGTCGGTCAGTTACACGGTGGCGCGCATGCAGGAACAGCTGGGTGTACCGTTGCTACGCATCGACGGCCGCAAGGCGGTGCTGACCGAGGCAGGCAGTGTGCTGCTGCGCCGCTCGCGGCACTTGGTCAAGCAGGCCAGTCAACTCGAGGACCTGGCGCACCACATGGAACAGGGGTGGGAAGCCGAGGTGCGCCTTGTGGTCGATGCGGCCTACCCCAGCGCGCGCCTGGTGCGTGCCCTGGCCGCCTTCATGCCGCAAAGCCGCGGCTGCCGCGTGCGCCTGCGCGAGGAAGTGCTGTCCGGGGTCGAGGAAGTGATGCTCGATGGCATCGCCGACCTTGCCATCAGCAGCTACAACATTGGCGGCTACCTGGGCGCGGAGTTGAGCGCCGTGGAATTCGTGGCCGTGGCCCACCCTGACCACAGCCTGCACCGGCTGGGACGCGAACTGACTTTCCAGGACCTTGAAAGCCAGTTGCAGGTGGTGATTCGAGATTCGGGCCGCTCGCAGCCACGCGATGTGGGCTGGCTTGGCGCCGAACAGCGCTGGACGGTCGGCAGCCTGGGCACGGCTGCCACCTTCGTCAGCAGCGGGCTGGGCTTTGCGTGGTTGCCGCGGCACATGATCGAGCGCGAGCTGCGTGACGGTGTGCTCAAACCCCTGCCGCTGGACCAGGGCGGTAGCCGCCATCCCCTGTTCTATCTTTACGCGAGCAAGGAGAAGTCCCTGGGCCCGGCCACGCAGATCCTCATCGACCTGCTGCGCAACTTCGACACGGCACCGTTGGATGTGCCCTTCGCAGCCCCGGCCCAGGTGTAAGTGTGATGGCCAGGGCCGGCTGCGAACGCGGGCCCCGGCTGGCTGTCCGAGCTGGGTGTCAAACTCGCGATCAGGCCCTGACACAATTTCAAACGCTGCGCCTGTGCCTGGCCTACCACCTGTACTGGCAGCCGTCGAAAATTCACGGCACGCTATTACTCCTTGTACATTGCGATATATCCACCGTACCGGCGGCCCTCGAATGCAGCCGCCTCCACTTTGAAGGACCTTTGCGCCCATGCTGAAAAAACTGCTGCTTACCGCCTGTTCCGTCGCGTTCGCCACCAGCGTCATGGCTTCCGACAAGACGCCGCACGTTGTGCTGGACACCAGCTTCGGCCAGGTGGAAATCGAGCTCAATGCCGAGAAGGCCCCACTCAGCACCAAGAACTTCCTGCAGTACGTGGACAGCGGCTTCTACAACAACACCATCTTCCACCGGGTAATCCCGGGCTTCATGGTGCAAGGCGGCGGCTTCACCGAGCAAATGGTGCAGAAGGACACCAAGGACCCGATCCGCAACGAGGCCAGCAATGGCCTGCAAAACACCCGCGGCACCCTGGCCATGGCCCGCACCTCGAACCCGAATTCGGCCACCAGCCAGTTCTTCATCAACGTGGCCGACAACGATTTCCTCAACCCGGGCCGTGACGCGGGTTATGCCGTGTTCGGCAAGGTGACCAAGGGCATGGAAGTTGTCGACCAGATCGTCAATTCGCCCACCACCGTCAAGAAAGGCATGCGTGACGTGCCCGCTGACCCAGTGTTCATCAAGTCGGCTAAACGCATCGATTGATCGCGGGTCTCACAGGGACGTGACCCGATTACCGGTCGGTTGAACAGGAGTTTCAACGCTGATGCTGTACCGTCGTTTCGAGCAACTGATCGACATCTTCCGCGACGCCCCCAGCGAAGCGCCGCCCAGCGGCGTGTGGGCGTTCTATTTCCATTATCTGCGCCAGGTATGGCCAAGCTTCCTGGCTTTGCTGGTGGTTGGGCTGATCGCTTCGTTGATCGAAGTGGCCATGTTCAGCTTTTTGAGCCGCATCATCGACCTGGCCCAGGGCACGCCCAGCGCCAGTATTTTCAGCGAGCACAGCGGCGAGTTGATCTGGATGCTAGTGGTGGTGCTGTTGCTGCGTCCGTTGTTCTTCGGGCTGCATGACCTGCTGGTGCATCAGGCCATCAACCCAGGCATGACCAGCATGATCCGCTGGCAGAACCACAGCTATGTGCTCAAGCAAAGCCTGAACTTCTTCCAAAGCGACTTCGCCGGGCGCATCGCCCAGCGCATCATGCAGACCGGCAACTCGCTGCGCGACTCGGCGGTGCAGGCGGTGGATGCGTTATGGCATGTGCTGATCTACGCCATCACGTCGCTGGTGTTGTTTGCCGAGGCTGATTGGCGGTTGATGTTGCCCCTGGTGGTCTGGATCGTGTGTTTCATTGCCGCCTTGGCGTATTTCGTGCCACGCGTCAAAGCGCGCTCGGTGGTGTCGTCCGATGCCCGCTCCAAGCTGATGGGCCGCATCGTCGATGGCTATACCAACATTGCCACGCTCAAGCTGTTTGCCCACACCGATCACGAACAGCAGTATGCCCGCGAAGCTATCAGCGAGCAGACCGAGAAAACCCAGCTGGCTTCGCGGGTGATCACCAGCATGGACGTGGTCATCACCACGTTGAACGGCGTGCTGGTGGTCGGCACCACCGGGCTTGCCCTGTGGCTGTGGAGCCAGTCGCTGATCACGGTGGGGGCCATTGCCTTGGCGACTGGTTTGGTCATCCGCATCGTGAACATGTCGGGGTGGATCATGTGGGTGGTCAACGGCATTTTCGAGAACATTGGTATGGTGCAGGATGGGCTGCAGACCATAGCCCAGCCCGTCACCGTCACCGACCGCCCTGCTGCCCCGGCCTTGAAGGTTACCCAGGGCGCCGTGCGGTTCGAGAACGTGCGCTTTCACTATGGTGAAGCGAGGAATGTGATCGAGGGGCTGAACCTGACGATTCGGCCCGGGGAAAAGATCGGCCTGATCGGACCGTCTGGTGCCGGGAAGTCGACCTTGGTGAATTTGCTGTTGCGTCTGTACGACGTGCAAGGTGGGCAGATTCTGATCGATGACCAGGACATTGCGCAGGTGAGCCAGGCAAGCCTGCGTGCGCAGATCGGCATGATCACCCAGGACACCTCGTTGCTGCACCGCTCGATCCGCGAGAACCTGCTGTACGGCCGCCCGGATGCGACTGACGCCCAGTTGCAGGAAGCAGTGCGCCGCGCCCGGGCTGATGAGTTCATCCCGCACCTGTCGGACGCCCAGGGCCGTACCGGTCTGGATGCGCATGTAGGTGAGCGTGGAGTGAAGCTGTCCGGCGGCCAGCGCCAGCGCATCGCGATTGCCCGTGTGCTACTGAAGAATGCGCCGATTCTGATCATGGACGAGGCCACGTCCGCGCTGGACTCGGAGGTGGAGGCGGCGATCCAGGAGAGCCTGGAAACGCTGATGCAGGGCAAGACCGTGATCGCCATCGCCCACCGGCTGTCCACCATTGCCCGCATGGACCGACTGGTGGTGCTGGACAAGGGCCGAATCGTGGAGGTGGGTAGCCATACTGAGTTGCTGGAGCAGCGGGGGCTGTATGCGCGGCTTTGGCAGCATCAGACAGGTGGGTTTGTGGGGGTTGATTAGGTGATGCCCAGGCTTTGAGGGTTCAGGCTTGAGGAGGGGGATGAAACCTCGCGCCTGTTCAAAACCCGGAGCCGCTTTGCGGCCCCAAGCCATAGGCTGTAAAACTGTCTCACTCTGCCCACTTCAATGGCCAGCTACCCTTGCAATGACTACGCAAGGAGGTCGCCATGATAGGCCGAGGTTCTCACCGCTTACGTCTGGGCAGGTTCTCCGAGCCCGGGCGGTTATATCTACTGACCACCGCCACCCGAAACCGTACCCCACTTTTCACACACCTGCACTACGCCAGGGCCGTGATCCAGCAGCTGCAACTCACTGCTAAGCAACGACAGTGCCAGAGCCTCGCCTGGGTACTGATGCCCGATCACCTGCACTGGCTAATCGCGCTAGGCCCCTGCAGCCTCGACGAGCTGATGCGTGAATTCAAATTACGCAGCAGTTGCGCGCTTTATACACGAGGCGCCGAGCACCAGCGAATCTGACAACCTGGCTTCCATGACCGCGCCCTTCGCCGTGACGAACAGGTACGCAGCGTCGCTCGCTACATCATCGCCAATCCAATCCGCGCCGGCCTGGTAACGCGAGCGAGCGATTACCCGCATTGGGACTGTGTCTGGCTCAATGGCCCTCTTCCCGGCGATAAGGCAACATCTCCCGTGCCTGGGCGGCATACGCCATTACCCCTTCACGCTCCTGAAGCAGAAAATCGGCCACCGCCGTGCGCAACCCGGGATGCAGCAGGTAATGCCACGAGCGCGTGATCACCGGCTCGAACCCACGAATCAACTTGTGCTCACCCTGGGCGCCAGCATCGAAACGTTGCAGCCCTTGGGCTATGGCGAAGTCCATGCCTTGATAGAAACACGTCTCGAAATGCAGGCGATCGAACTCGGCCAGGCAGCCCCAGTAACGGCCAAACAGACTGTCCCCACCTACCAGGCTCAGCGCCATTGCCACGTCCCGCCCGGCCTGGCGCGCCATTACCACGCGCAGGGCGTGGGGCATGCGCTCGGCCAGCAAGCTGAAGAACTCCCGCGTCAGGTAAGGCGCCCGGCCGCGCACAGCGTAGGTGTTGGCGTAACACAGGTAGACGAAATCCCACTGGGCTTGGTCCAGTTCGTCACCCCGGTACCAGCGAAAATCAATCCCCTGCCCCGCTACCTGCTCACGCTCCTTGCGCATCTGCTTGCGCTTGCGGGAGCTGAGGGTGTCGAGAAAATCCTGGAAATCGCGGTAGCCGCGGTTCTGCCAGTGAAACTGGCAACCCAGGCGCTCCATCCAGCCCGGCAGGCGCGCCAACTGTTCGTCCAGCGCAGGGTCGGTGAAGTTGATGTGGGCGCCAGACAGGCCGGCTTTGCTCAGGTACTCGGGCAAGGCCTGCAGTAACAAGTGCCCGGCTGCCGCATCGGCCGTCAGCAAGCGCGGGCCACTGACCGGGCTGAACGGCACGGCCCCCAGCAGCTTGGGATAGTAGGCGATGCCAGCCCGTTCACAGGCGTGCGCCCAACCATGGTCGAAGACGTACTCACCGTACGAATGCCACTTGCGGTAACCCGGCAGCAGCGCTTGCACCTTGCCCTCGTGCTCGAGCACCAGATGTTCGGCCGCCCACCCGTTGTTGCGCGCGACACTGCCGCTGTCTTCCATCGTACTGAGAAAGGCATGGCTGAGAAACGGCTGGCCTTCGGGCACCAGGGCGTCCCAGGTGGCGGTTGGCATATCACGCAAATGAGCAAGGCTATACAGACTGGTCACAGGGTCGGCTCGCGGCATCAAGGCCCTCAGTATCACCAAGCCGGGCGCCGGACTCAAATGACGATCGCCTGACGGGCTTCACTTCACAACAGTGCCACTATTCCGACATTAATCTGTCACTCGCCCCCGCAATACTTGCGCCTGTTTTCCGGAACCACAGAACCTGTCTATCCAGGCCCTTCCGGAGACGTGCCAACACAGGGGCGGGCGCTCGGCGTCCCCCATCTTACTCAGTAGGGAGAACCGTATGCGTCTTGTTTCTACACTTACCGGAGCAAGCCTGACCGGCATGGTGCTGGCCATGAGCACCACTCCGGCCAGTGCGGCCGTTGACGCCAAGCTGCTCGAAATGCTCCGCGCCAATGGCTCGATCAACCAGGCGCAATACAGCGAGCTACAGGCTGACCTGGCCCAGGAAAACAAGGAAAAGGCCGCTCAGAAAGCCCAGTCCGAGCGCATGAGTTCGTTCGAGCAAAAAGTGGCCTGGGCGGCCAAGACTCAGATCAAAGGCGACGTGCGCCTGCGTTATGAAGACGTCAACGTGGACAACCCGATTTCCCGCAGCGGCAACCAGGACCGGGAGCGTGTGCGTGCCCGTGTCGGTTTCTACAGCGAGATCAACCCGCAAGTGGACGCCGGGGTGCGGGTCGCCACCGGCAGCAGCGCCGATGCGCGCTCGACCAACCAGAGCCTGGACAACTACTTCGAGAAGAAATCGTTGTGGGTGGACCTGGCCTACCTGGACTGGCACCCCACCGCCGTGCCGAACCTGCACCTGATCGGCGGCAAGATGATGCAGCCCTGGGTGAGCATGGGCGACATCATCTGGGACAGCGACATCAACCCCGAAGGCGTAGCCGCCACCTACAAGACCAACCTGGGCCCTGCCGAGGTGTTCGGCAGCATCGGCCACTACAACCTCAAGGACAACGTCGACGGCGACGGCGTGCAGTTCAAGCACGATGCACAGCTCTACGCTGCGCAGTTGGGGACCAAATTCAACGCAGCCGACACCGTCAAGGTCACGGTGGGCGGCAGCGTGTACGGCTACGACAACGACAAGTCGTCGGCCGCGCTGCGCTCGCTGGGCAACACCACCGACGAATTCAACCTGGTGGAAGGCTTTGGCCAGGTGGACTTCACCGGCTTTGCCATCCCGCTGTCGGCCTATGGCCAATTCGTGAAGAACACCGAGAGCACCGATGGGCAGGACAAGGCCTGGCTGGCGGGTCTGAAGAGTAAGATCGGGGCCTGGAGCCTGGACTACAACTACCGCGACGTGCAGCGCAATGGCGTCGTGAGCCTGTTTACCGACTCGGACTTTGGCAACGGTTTCACCGGCTCGCGCGGTCACAAGTTCAAGGTTGGCTACGAGATCGACAAGAACTTCGCACTCGGTGCGGCCTATATGATGGCCAAGACCGACTACTCCAACCTGCCCAACAGCAACGCCGATGTGGATACGCTGCAGGTAGACCTGGAAGCCAAGTTCTAAGCACCGCCACCGCGCAAACGGCCGTCCCCATCCGGCCGTTTGCGCTTTTAGGCGGCCATCGCCAGCCTTGCCGGCTTAGCGTTTGCGCAAAATCACGCTGCCGATCGAATACCCCGCGCCAAACGAGCTGAGCACACCCAGCGCCCCTTGTGGCAGGTCATCCTGATACAGGTGCAAGGCAATGATCGAGCCTGCCGAGCTGGTGTTGGCGTAGCGGTCCAGGATCACCGGCGCTTCCTGTTCACTCACTTCACGCCCCAGCAGCTTCTTGACGATCAGGTGGTTCATGCTGAGGTTGGCCTGGTGCAGCCAGAAGCGCGCCACATCGCTGGGCTGAAGGCCGTTTTCCTGCAAATGCTCGCCCACCAGCTCCGCCACTTTCGGGCACACCTCGCGGAACACCTTGCGGCCTTCCTGGATGAACAGCTTGTCTGCGGCGCCTTCGCCCTCCTCCGCCGCGCGGTTGAGGAAGCCGAAGTTGTTGCGGATGTTATTGGAGAACTCGGTCCACAGCTTGCTGCTGACCACGTCGAACTGGTGCGCCGATGTGGCGTGATCGGCGCGTTCGAGCAGTACCGCGGTCGCCGCATCGCCAAAGATGAAGTGGCTGTCACGGTCGCGGAAGTTCAGGTGGCCGGTGCACACTTCAGGGTTGACCATGAGCACGGCCCGCGCCTGCCCCAGCGCCACGCTGTTGGCGGCGGTCTGGATGCCGAAGGTGGCGGACGAACACGCCACGTTCATGTCGAAGGCAAACCCCTGGATGCCCAGCGCCTGCTGCACTTCGATGGCAATGGCCGGGTAAGGGCGCTGCAAGTTGGAACAGGCGACGATGACCCCGTCCACGTCGGCAGCGCTGCGGCCAGCGCGCTCCAGCGCCTGGCGCGCCGCCGCCACGGCCATTTCGCACAGCACCGACGGCTCGTCGTTGGAGCGCTCTGGCAGGCGCGGTTTCATGCGCTGCGGGTCGAGGATGCCGGCCTTGTCCATGACGAAGCGGCTCTTGATACCCGAGGCCTTTTCGATGAACGCCGCATCGGACAGCGGTGCGGCTTCGACCTCGCCACGCTCGATGGCCTGGGCGTTGTCCTGGTTGAACTGCTGCGACCAGGTGTTGAAGGAGGCTACGAGTTCTTCGTTGGAGATGCTCTGGGCCGGGGTGTACAGGCCGGTGCCGCTGATCACGACATTATGCACGGTCGTTCCTCTGTTCTTGGGCCATCGCCACCCGGCGCTGGCTGGAAATACACTGATTTAGTGGCACTTTAGTACTAACTTTGCGACGAGGGCAGAGCCCACGCTTGACGGTAGCCCACCTCATGGATGCCATCACCCTGTAGGCGGTGAGCATGCAGGCGAAGCAGGGCTGTGCGCAGTGGGCCGCCAAGCGGCCCGAAATTGTCTCAATAGTGCCACAACTGTGTGAGTTTAGCCTTCCACCTGGCTCCACTGCTTGCTCAATCGCTTATCGGAAATCGGCACCTTGGTGCCCAGCTGCTGGGCGAACAGCGACACGCGGTATTCCTCCAGCCACCAGCGGTACAGGGCCAGCTGCTCGTCGCGCTTGCCTTCCTGGGCATGCTTGTCGGCACGGGCCTTGTACTGCGCCCACAAGTTGGCCAGTTCGCCACTCCATACCCGGTCCTTCTGCACCTGCGAACCCAGCTTCTCCAAGCGCAGCTCGATGGCCTTGAGGTAGCGTGGCAGCTCCTTGAACCACAGCGCCGGCGTTTCACGCACAAAGCCCGGGTACACCAAGTTGCCCAACTGCTGTTTGATATCGTTCAGGGCCACGGCCTGGCTCAGGTCGATCTTGCCCTTGAAGCGTTTCTGCAACCCGTGCCACAGCTTCAGCACCTCGAGGGTCTGCCGCGCCAGGCGCTCGGCATGCTCGGCCCAGCTGCCCCGCTTGCGTTCGGCCAGCGCCGCCAGGGCCGCGCCTTCACGGGGCAGCACCGGCTCACCGTCGAGAATGCAACTGTCCAGGCTGGCCAGCAGAATGTCTTCGACCAGCGCGTCGACCCGGCCCATGTCGCGGTACAGCAGCCCCAGTTCGGTCAGCCCAGGCAGCTTGCCACGCAGGAACTTGGCCGGCTCGGCCAGCTGTTGCAGCAGCAGGCGCTGCAAGGCGCGGCGGTGCTGGAAGTCGGCTTCGGCCTGGGTCGAGAAGCGGCCTTCACGCACCGTGCCATTGTCCTCGACCAAGGCCGGGTAAACCGTCATCGACAGCCCCGCGATCTTTTGCTGCGCCGTGGGTTTCACTTCGCTGAAGGCCTTGGCCTGCACCGGCTGCTCGCTTTTGGCATCGCGTGGCACTGCCAGCGCTGCCTGGCTGGCGGCGGCGAACCGCGCGGTCAGCTCCGCCAGGTCACGCCCTTCGCCCAGGAATTTGCCCTGCCCGTCGACCACTTCGATGTTCATGCGCAGGTGGCCTTCGACCAGGCTGACCGATTCGTCCCAGGCCTCGTCGGGCACCCGCGCACCGGTCATGCGCAGCAGTTCATGGCCCAGGGCCTGGGGCAACGCGCCTTGGCCGAAGGTCATGCGGGCCAAGGCAGCCTTGACGAAGTCCGGCACCGGCACGAAGTTCTTGCGCAGGGCCTTGGGCAAGTTGCGAACCAGCGCCACGCACTTGGCTTCGAGCAGGCCGGGCACCAGCCACTCCAGGCGCTCGCCTGGCAGGCTCGGCAACAGGGGTGCCGGTACCCGAACGGTCACACCGTCACGGGGGTGATTGGGCTCGAAGTGGTAGGTCAAGGGCAGGCGCAGTTCGCCCACCTGCAAGCTGTCGGGGTACTGCGCGGCAGTCACCTCGCTGGCCTCGCGTGCCAGCACGTCTTCCTCGCGCATGATCAGCAGGTTGGGGTCTTTCTGGCTGCCCATGCGGTACCAGCTGTCGAAAGTGGCCGTCTGGTGGATCTCGGCCGGCAGGCGCGCTTCGTAGAACGCATAGAGCGTTTCTTCGTCGGCCAGGATGTCGCGACGGCGGGCCTTGGCCTCGAGGGCGTCGAGCGCTTCGAGCAGGCGCTTGTTGGCCGTCAGGCACTTGGCCCGCGACTGGATCTCACCACCCACCAGGGCCTCACGAATAAACAGCTCGCGGGAGGTGGCCGGGTCGATGGGGCCAAAATGCACCGGCCTGCGGCCGACCAGGATCAACCCATACAGGGTGATCTGCTCATAGGCCACGACCTGCCCGCGCTTCTTCTCCCAATGGGGCTCGAAGTGGTTCTTCTTGATCAGGTGGCCGGCCAGTGGCTCGATCCAGTCCGGCTCGATACGCGCGACCACGCGGGCATAGAGCTTGGTGGTTTCCACCAGCTCGGCTGCCATGACCCACTGCGGGCGCTTGCGCCCGATACCCGATGACGGGTGCACCCAGAACCTGCGCTGCCGTGCGCCCTGGTAATCGCCGTCTTCGGTCTTGTGGCCGATCTGGCTGAGCAGGCCGCTGAGCACGGCTTTGTGCAGCTTGGGGTAGTCGCACGGTTCCTTGTTGACCGTCAGTTGCAGCTCGCGGCAGATCAGCGCCAACTGGCGATGGGCGTCGCGCCACTCACGCAGGCGCAGGTAATTGAGGAAATGCTTGCGGCACCAGTTGCGCAAGGGGTTGGCCGTCAACGCCTGGCGCTGTTCCTCGAAACCTCGCCACAGGTTGACCAGTGCGGCGAAGTCCGAATCCACGTCCTTCCATTGCGCGTGGGCCTGGTCGGCGGCCTGCTGGCGCTCAGGGGGGCGTTCGCGTGGGTCCTGCACCGACAAGGCGCTGGTGACGATCAGCACTTCCTGCAGGCTGCCCAGGCGCGCGCCTTCGAGCAGCATGCGGCCCAGGCGCGGGTCGATGGGCAGCCGAGCCAGCTGACGCCCGACCGGGGTCAGCTGATTTTCACGGTTGACCGCCGAGAGCTCTTGCAGCAGGTTGAAGCCGTCGCTGATCGCCTTGCCGTCTGGCGGCTCGATGAAGGGGAACGCGTCGATGGCGCCCAGGCGCAGGTGCAGCATTTGCAGGATGACGGCCGCCAGGTTGGTGCGCAGGATCTCGGGGTCGGTGAAAGCCGGTCGGCTGTTGAAGTCTTCTTCGCTGTACAGACGCACGCAGATGCCCGGCTCCACCCGTCCACAGCGGCCCTTGCGCTGGTTGGCGCTGGCCTGGGACACGGCTTCGATGGGCAGGCGCTGCACCTTGGCGCGGTAGCTGTAGCGGCTGATGCGCGCCGTGCCGGTATCGATCACATAGCGAATGCCGGGGACCGTCAGCGATGTTTCGGCCACGTTGGTGGCCAGCACCACGCGCCGCCCGGCATGGGGCTGGAAGATCCGCTGCTGCTCGGCCGGCGACAGGCGCGCGTACAAGGGCAAGATTTCGGTATGGCGCAACTGCGCCTTGCGCAGAATCTCGGCGGCGTCGCGAATTTCGCGCTCACCGGGCAGGAAGATCAGCACATCGCCCGGGCCCTTGCCCTGGCCGCGCTCGTGCTGGGCCAATTCGTCGAGGGTGGCAAGGATAGCCTGATCGACGGTGAGGTCGTCCTCGATCGGGTTGCCTTCCTCGTCCTGTTCGCTGATCAGCGGGCGATACCAGGTTTCCACGGGGAAGGTACGGCCGGACACCTCGATGATGGGCGCATTGTCGAAATGCTTGGAAAACCGCTCCAGGTCGATGGTGGCCGAGGTGATGATGAGCTTGAGGTCGGGCCGCCGGTGCAACAGGGTCTTGAGGTAGCCGAGCAGGAAGTCGATGTTCAGGCTGCGTTCGTGGGCTTCGTCGACGATGATGGTGTCGTAGCGTTCCAGGAAGCGGTCGTGCTGGGTTTCGGCCAGCAGGATGCCGTCGGTCATGAGTTTGACCAGTGTGTTGGCATCGCTCTGGTCTTCGAAGCGCACTTGATAACCCACCAGGCCGCCCAGCGGTGTGCCCAGTTCCTCAGCCACGCGGGCGGCGACACTGCGCGCGGCGATCCGGCGTGGCTGGGTGTGGGCGATCAGGCCATGGCTGCCGCGGCCCAGTTCCAGGCAGATCTTGGGTAACTGGGTGGTCTTGCCCGAGCCGGTTTCGCCGGCGATGACCAGCACCTGGTGTTCGGCCAGGGCTTTTTTGATCTCGTCGCGCTTGGCGGCGATGGGCAGGCTGTCGTCGTAGCGCACCAATGGCACGCTCTGCTGGCGGGCGGTGACCTGGGCGCAGGACGCCTGCACCCGCTCTGCCCACTGCGCCAGCTTTGCCTCGTCGGGGCGCTTGCGCAGTTCATGCAACTGGCGCCGCAGACGGTGGCGGTCGGCGATCATGGCGTGGTCGAGGTTTTGCAGCAGTTTGTCGATGGCGTGGTCAGTCATTGGGCTTTTCGGTGATGCAGGTGGGCCTGCGGTGTAATCGGCATTCGAAAGAGGTGTGATTGTCGCAGATTTGGTTATTGCTTGCTGGGGGTGCTTGAAAGGTTGGGCTGGCGGGTCGGTTTGAGGGTTCAGTTTCTCTCGGCGGGGCTGGAGCTGGCGGGTGCGCAGGTGATGGGCGGCGACTTGGGTGGGGGCAGGGATTTGCGAACTGGCTGAGGTCGCCTGAACCGCTTTGCGTCCGTCGCGGCGAGGGTGTCAGTATTTTTGTGTGCGGGCCGGTAGCGGCCTGTCGTCAGGCAGGCCCTCATTTTCATCACGTTGGCCGGGTGAGCCGACCCCC